>JBBQOR010000237.1:0-4784 GCA_038331055.1 Burkholderiales bacterium | reverse complement strand
GACGTTGGGCTGGCCGGCCAGCACCACGCGCAGGCCTTCGCGCAACAGCGCGCCTTGCTTCGCGCCGGCCAGCAGGGCCGCCAGGGCCGCGCTGACTGCGTCGATGTCGCGGCGCACGCCGTGGCGCTCGAGCAGATCGATCTCTTCCTCGGGAAAGTCGAGCGTGGCTTCGACCAGCGTGCGCAGGCGCACCAGCGAGGCGGCCAGCGCGTCGGCGCGCGCCGAGAACTCGCCTTCCAGCGCCCGGCCGGCAGAGCGCGCAGCGGCTTCGGTGCTGGCATCGATCAGGTCGGCCACGGCTTCGGCCTGGGCCAGGTCGAGCTTGTCGTTGAGGAAGGCGCGCAGGGTGAACTCGCCCGGCTCGGCCAGGCGCGCGCCGGGCAGCGCCTGCAGGCAGCGCGCCAGCAGCAGCTGCAGCAGCACCGGGCCGCCGTGCGCCTGCAGCTCGAGCACCTCTTCGCCGGTGTAGGAGTTCGGCGCAGGAAAGTGCAGCACCAGCGCGCGGTCGAGCACCGCACCCGCCGCGTCGCGCAAGGGCAGCAGCGTGGCCTGGCGCGGCGCGAGCGCCCGGCCGCATAGCGCATCGATCAGCACCGAAAGGTCGGGGCCGGAAGCACGCACGATGCCCACCGCGCCGCGGCCGGGCGCGGTGGCGATGGCCACGATGGGGTCCAGCAGGCGCGAGAGCGACGCGGCGGTGGAGCGGGCGGCGCGCATGGTGCGGGCATTGTGCTGCGCCGCTCGGTCCGGGGAGGCGTAGGTGGCGCGGGGTGGGGTGGCGGCCGTCGATTGCGCGACGGACCGCGATCACCCCAGAGCCGGCCGGGTCAGCGGCCGGGTCGCCCGCATGGACGGATCTTCGGCCGTCCTTCGCCCGGCGGCAGCCGCGCTGGCGTCCGCGGCCGCGGCAGTCGTGAGAAGCTCACGACCACGGCCGCATTCGACGGCGCTGATCAGCGCTACTTGCCCAACACGCCGAGCTGTTTGTTGATGAACCACTGCTGGGCGATCGACAGGATGTTGTTGGTCAGCCAGTACAGCACCAGTCCGGCGGGGAAGAAGAAGAACATGAAGCTGAAGGCCAGCGGCATGATCCACATCAGCTTGGCCTGCATCGGATCGGGCGGCGTCGGGTTCAGCCACACCTGGAACAGCGAAGACAACGTCATCAGCACGGGCAGGATGAACCAGGGATCGGGCCTGGAAAGGTCGCCGATCCAGCCGATCCACGGCGCATTGCGCATCTCCACGCTGGACAGCAGCACCCAGTACAGCGCGATGAAGAACGGCATCTGCGCGACGATGGGCAGGCAGCCGCCCAGCGGATTGACCTTCTCTTCGCGGTAGATGCGCATCATCTCCTGCTGCATCTGCTGCGGCTTGTCCTTGAAGCGCTCGCGCATCTCCATCACCTTCGGGTTGACGGCCTTCATCTTGGCCATCGAGCGGTAGGCGCTGGCGTTCAGCCAGTAGAAGGCGATCTTCAGCAGCACGACCAGGGCGACGATCGCCCAGCCCCAGTTGCCGATGGCGACGTGCAGCTTGTCGAGCAGCCAGAACAGCGGCTTGGCCAGGATGGTGAACCAGCCGTAATCCTTGACCAGTTCGAGCCCCGGGGCCAGCGCGGCGAGTTTGTTCTCCTCCTGCGGGCCGGTGAAGAGCGTGGATTCGTGCACCTTGGTCGCGCCGGGCGCCACCTCACCCAGTGGCAGCACCATCGCCGCCGCGTAGTGGTTGTCGGCCACCTTGGCGGTGCGGAACTGCCGCGCCTGTCCGGGCGCCACCAGCCAGACGCTGGCGAAGTAGTGCTGGACCATCGCCACCCAGCCATCGGTGGCGTCCTTCGCGTGGCTGGTCTTGTTCTTCTCGATATCCTTGAAGTCGATCTTCTGGAACTTGGCCGCGTCGGTGTAGATCGCCGGGCCGGTGAAGGTGAAGTAGAACGCGGACTCGCCTTCCGGCGGGTTGCCGTCGCGCGCCAGCTGCAGGTAGAGCTGCGGCGACACCGGGGTGGCGCCGCCATTGATGAACTCGTGGCGCACCGCGATCGTGTACTCGCCCCGCCTGAAGGTGTAGGTCTTGCGCAGGCCGCGCCCTTCGGCGCTGGTGGCTTCGAAGACCAGCTGCAGCGAGGCGTCGCCTGCCGCCAGTTCGCGCGGTCCGGGCAGCACCCTCATCGGCGTCAGGTGGTTGGGCAGTGTGACGCCGGCGTCGTTGGTGATCAGGCCGCTTTGCGCTACATACAGCCGATTGGCACTCTGGTCGAGCAGCACCACGGGGCTGCTGCGGTTGCTGGCGTCGCGGTAGGCCAGCAGCTCGAGCCGGATCAGGCTGCCGCCCCGGCTGTCGAAGGTGGCGCGGTAGACATCCGTGCTGAGGGTGAAGGTGTCGCCGGTGGCCGCCGGGGCCGCGCTGGGCACGGCCGTGGCGCCACCCGCGGCAGGCGTCGCCGCAGTGACGGCCGGCAAGGGCACGCCGGCCGCGGGCACTGACACCTGCGGCGCGCTGCCGTTGGCCGGCGGCGCAGCGCTGGCGGCAGGGCGGGCCGGCCCGCCGAAGATCGATGGTTGGCCCGTGTGCTTGTTCCAGGCATCCCACAACAACACCAGCGACATCGTGAAGACCACCCACATCAGGGTGCGGCGCATGTCGGTCATGAAGAGTCTCGGGTGGGTTCACTGGCTGCGCTGCCGCGAGGCAGGCCGAGCCGCGTGAAGAGTCGGTGAACGGTGTCCGGCACGGGGTCGATCCCGCCCTCGCACCAAGGATGGCAGCGCAACAGCCGCGCGCCTGCCAGCCCGCCGCCCGCCACGGCACCGTGGCGCTGCAGCGCCTGCAGCGCATAGGCCGAGCAGCTGGGCTCGAAGCGGCACGCGTTGCCCAGCCACGGCTTGAGCAGCAGCCGGTAGCCCTGTACCAAGGCGATCAGCAATGAGCGCGGCAATGCGGCCACGCGCTGCCGGAGCAGCGGCGCAGGTCGGGGCGGAGCGTCGGTGGACATCGGCGGGCGTGTGGACCGGTCAGGCGCTGGGGCTGGGGCTGGGGCTGGCGTTGGCGGCAGCGGCGCGCCCCAGCAACAGGTCGAGTTCTATCGTGGCCGCCTGGCGCAAGGCGCTCGAATCGGCCGAGCGGAACTGCGCCGTCGGGAACGCCGAACGCAGGCGCACCAGCCACAGCCCGGGCGGCAGACGGCCAGCGTGGCGTTGGAAGCTGCTGCGCAGCAAGCGCTTGAGCGCCGAACGCGTGACCGAGCGTCGCGCATGGCGTTTGGGCACCGAGACGCCCAACAGATGCTTCGGCATCGAGTTATCCACAACAAGGTCGGGGTTTGCTACCGGGGCTGTGGACAACTCGCCTTGCACAGGCCGGGCCACCGCCTCTGAACCGCCTGTCGGCCCTGCCGATACGTGGTGCATAGCGAAGTGAGCACTCCGCCAACGTGGGGCCGTTCCGAGCAGCCGCTGGAAGTCCGCCTTGTGCACAAGCCGGGCCGGCGCGGCCTGCGGCCGCCCGCCGCTCAGACGGCAAGCCGCTTGCGGCCCTTGGCACGGCGGGCATTGATGACCGCACGGCCACCGCGGCTCTTCATGCGGACGAGGAAACCGTGCGTGCGGGCACGGCGGATCTTGGACGGCTGGTAGGTGCGCTTCATGATGCTTCCTGCAAGAGTGGCGGGTTGGGGCCTCGTCGAGCTTGCGCCCGGACCCTTCCCCGGGACGGCTGATCGGCGCAGGGGCAGAGTCGCCGGACAAGCTCCGACGACTGCTGCGACTCTGACCACTCGGTCAACTGATGTGATGCTGGCGTCGCGCCAAACTCACACCTGGAGGTCCGAGCCCCTGCCCGGGTTTGCGATCTTACCCAGTCCGCGCATCCGGGAAACCCTCGATTACAGCAAAGAACGCCTTTGCGGTCAAACACTTGCACCATGTCATGCGGCTGTGGCGGGGGATTGACCGCTGGCCGTGAACTGTGGATAACTGCGGTCCACCCGGGCGCGACGAGGATGCCGGGCTTTCTGCGAGAACAAGATTTCCACAATGACGATCGATCTTTGGCAGCGCGGCTGCGAGCGCCTGGCCGCCGAACTACCCGAGCACCAGTACAACACCTGGATCCGGCCGCTGCCACCGGCAGCCGTGAGCACAGACGAGGCGGAGCCGAGGGCCGTCGTCTCGGTGCGGGTGCCCAATCGCTTCAAACTGGACTGGATCCGCACACAGTACGCCAGCCGCATCGAGGCCGTGCTGACGGAGATCGCCGGCCATCCGGTGCGACTCGAGCTTTCGCTGCTGCCGCGCGAGCCTTCGTCGGCAGTGCCGGCGCTGCCGCGCGCCGCGGCGCTGGTGGTCGACCGCGCTGTGGCGTCACTGGTGACGGCCGCAGCGGGTGCAGCCCCCGCGGGCTCGCTGCCGCCCAGCGCCACCCGGCACAAGCTCAACACTGCATTGACCTTCGACACCCTGGTCGCCGGCCGTGCCAACCAGATGGCGCGCACGGCGGCCCTGCACGTGGCCGGGGCACCGGGGGCGATGTACAACCCGCTCTTCATCTATGGCGGTGTGGGCCTGGGCAAGACGCACCTGGTGCACGCTGTGGGCAACGCCCTGCTGCACGACCGCCCGGACGCGCGCGTGCTGTACCTGCATGCCGAGCAGTTCATCAGCGACGTGGTGAAGAACTACCAGCGCAAGACCTTCGACGAGCTCAAGGCCAAGTACCACAGCCTGGACTTGCTGCTGATCGACGACGTGCAGTTCTTCGCCGGCAAAGACCGCACCCAG
>JBBQOR010000236.1:0-4792 GCA_038331055.1 Burkholderiales bacterium | reverse complement strand
GGGCGTCAGCGCCTGGCGCAGCGCCAGGAAGTTGATGAAGATCAGCACCGCGCCGGTGCCGAAGAGCATCAGCATCACCGCGAACGCCGCCACGCCCCAGGGGCCGACAGGCGCCAGCGCGAGCAGGCCCCAGCCCAGCCCGCAGACCGCGATGCCCAGCACAAGACAAGGCCCGGGCCCGACGCGCCGGCTGATCCGGTGGCCCCAGACGCTGGCCATCACGGTGCCGACGCCCAGACCGACGAAGCACAGCCCGATCGACTGTTCCGACAAGCCCAGCGTGCGCGTGGCATAGAGGATCTGCACCACCGCCGCGGCGTGGTTGCAGGCCTGCCAGCCGCCCACGGTGAGGGCCAGCGCGATCAGCAGCCGATGCCCGGCGACGAAGTGCAGGCCAGCCTTCAGATCACGCCAGAAGTTCGCGTCGCGCTGCGGCGTGCGCCGCTCATGCACATGGACGCCGCGCAGGATGAGCGCCGACGCCAGCAGCGCGACGGCATCCACCAGCAGCGCCACCGGCGCGCCCAGCAGCTTGATCAGCAGCCCGGCCACGCCCGGCCCGGCCACCTCTGCGCCCGAAGTGGCCAGCGCGTTCTTCGCATGCGCCTCCACCAGCCGGGAGCGCGGCACCACCTGCGTGAGCACGATCTGCGCCGCGCTGCCGGCGGTCGTGTGGACGGTGCCGGCGACAAAGCCCAGCACGTACAGCCACTGCATCGACAGCCAGCCCATCCACCAGGCCAGCGGCACCGTGGCCACGGCGAAGGCCAGCAGTGTCTCTCCCCAGAAGTAGACGGGCAGCTTGCGCACACGGTCCAGCCACACGCCGGCGGGCAGCGAGAAGAGCACGAAGGGCGCGATCTCCATCGCCACCAGCAAGCCCATCTGCGTGGGCGTGGCGTGCAGCAGCACGGCGGCGGTCAGCGGCAGCGCGAGCATCGTCACCTGGCCGCCCAGCGAGGCGATGAGGATCGAGGTCCACAGCCGCCGGTAGGTGGCGTCGCGCAGCAGGTCGCCGTCCGGCAGCGTGAAGCGCTGTCGCAGGGCCTGGACGAGGGCCCGGACGGGGCCCTGGAGGAAGAAGTCTTTGGTCTGTCTCATGGTCGTCACCGTGTCGGGTGCTTCGACAGCGGGGTCTCGACACGGGGACGAGGAACCTTCCGCTGAATTCTCAGCGGGGTCGTCGTCAGACGAAAGGCTGAGAAAAGGGTCTAGAGCGCGTTGGCCGGAAACATCGGCGCGCAATCGCAATCGCAATCGCAATCGCAACCGCCGGCGCCTGCCAGGCCGATCGCCCCGGTCGCACGCGCGACCAGCGCACCGCGGTCCTGGCGGACGCTGGCGCGGCGGTGGTCGGGGGTGGCGGGTTTCATCGGGGTGGTCTCGGTTCGCGGGGAATCGATCCTAGCAGCGCCCCGCGCTGCTGCGCAAGCAGCGCAGCGGCTACGAGCGGTAGTCGGCGTTGATGCTGACGTAATCGTGCGACAGATCGCAGGTCCACACCGTGGCGTCGAAGGGGCCGCGGTGCAGGTCGACGCGCACCGTGATCTCGGCCTGCCGCATCACGCGTTGGCCGTCTTCTTCGCGGTATCGCGGATGGCGACCGCCCTCGTGCACCACGTGGACGTCGTCCAGGAAGAGGTCGATCAGCGTCTGGTCCAGGTCGGCGATGCCGGCGTAACCCACTGCCGCCAGGATGCGCCCGAGATTGGGGTCACTGGCAAAGAACGCCGTCTTCACCAACGGCGAATGGGCCACCGCGTAGGCCGCCAGCCGGCACTCGGCCACGCTGCGTCCGCCCTGCACCTGGATGGTGATGAACTTGGTCGCGCCCTCGCCGTCGCGCACGATGGCCTGCGCCAGTTGCTGCGCCACTTCGACCAGCGCCTGCTTCAGCACCAGGCCGTCGGCGCTGTCGAGCGAGCGGATGGGCGGGTGCCCGGCGCGCTGGGTGGCCACGAGCATGAGGCTGTCGTTGGTGGAGGTGTCGCCGTCGATGCTGATGCGGTTGAAGCTCTGATCAGCCACCTCGAGCAACAGCGGCTTCACCAGGGCCGGGTCGATCACGGCGTCGGTGGCGATGAAGCCCAGCATCGTGGCCATGTCCGGGCGGATCATGCCGGCGCCCTTGGCGATGCCACTGATCGTCACCGTGCGCGCGCCAAGCAGGATCTGCCGCGAGGCGGCCTTGGGCAGCGTGTCGGTGGTCATGATGCCGGCCGCGGCTTCCGCCCAGCCGTCGTCGCGCAGCGCCGCCAGCGCCGCCGGCAGGCCGGCCTCGAGCCGCTCGACCGGCAGTGTTTCCATGATCACGCCGGTGGAGAAGGGCAGCACCTGCTGCTCCTCCAGACCGGCCAGCGCGGCCAGCGCGGTGCAGCTGCGGCGCGCGCGCGTCAGGCCGTCGGCGCCGGTGCCGGCGTTGGCGTTGCCGGTGTTGATGAGCAGCGCGCGCACCGCGGCGCCTGCGCCCAGCCTTTCGCGGCACAGTTGCACCGGGGCGGCGCAGAAGCGGTTCCGCGTGAAGACCCCGGCCACTGCAGCGCCTTCGTCGAGCAGGAAGACCACCAGATCGCGGCGGCCGGGCTTGCGTATGCCGGCCATCGCCACGCCGATGCGCACCCCGGGCACCGCATGCAGCGCAGCGGCATCAGGCGCCTGCAGGTTGACCGGCATATCGTCAGGCCAGCTTGCCGTGGCAGAGCTTGTACTTCTTGCCGCTGCCGCAGGGGCAGGGGTCGTTGCGGCCGACCTTGGCCACGGCTTGAGCCACGGTGGCAGGGTCGGTCTCCTGCACCACGCTGCCGTCCTCGCCGGGGTGCGTGTAGGTCACGTTGGCCAGCTGGCTGGCGCGCTGCTCGATCGCTTCGGCGGCCTCGGCTACCTGCTCCTGCGACTGCACGCGCACCGTCAGCAGCACGCGGGTGACCTCGCGCCGGACCACGTCCAGCAACTGCGAGAAGAGCTCGAAGGCTTCGCGCTTGTACTCCTGCTTCGGGTTCTTCTGCGCGTAGCCGCGCAGGTGGATGCCCTGGCGCAGGTAGTCCAGCGCGGCCAGATGCTCGCGCCAGTGGCTGTCGATGCTCTGCAGCATCACCATGCGCATGAAGGGCACGAACTGTTCGGTGCCGACCGCATCGAGCTTGCTCTGGAACAGCGTGTCGCCAGCAGCAGTGACCTTGGCGACGATGTCCTCGTCGGTGATCGAGTCGCTGCCCTCGACATCGGCCTTCAGCGCCAGTTCGATCTGCCACTCGTCCTTGAGCTCACGCTCGAGCGCGTCCAGGCTCCACTGCTCTTCCAGGCTCTCCACCGGCACATGCGTGCGCACCACTTCTTCCAGCGCGCCGTGGCGCAGGTTGGCGATGCGCTCGACGATGCGGTCGGCCTCGAGGATCTCGTTGCGCTGCTGGTAGATCACCTTGCGCTGGTCGTTGGCCACGTCGTCGTATTCGAGCAGCTGCTTGCGTACGTCGAAGTTGCGCGCTTCGACCTTGCGCTGCGCCGTCTCGATGCTGCGGTTGACGATGCCGGCCTCGATGGCCTCGCCCTCGGGCATCTTCAGCCGCTCCATGATCGAGCGCACCCGCTCGCCGGCGAAGATGCGCATCAGCGAATCGTCCAGGCTGAGGAAGAAGCGGCTCGATCCCGGGTCGCCCTGGCGGCCGGAGCGCCCGCGCAACTGGTTGTCGATGCGCCGGCTCTCATGGCGCTCGGTCGCCACGATGCGCAACCCGCCCAGCGAGACCACCTTCTCGTGCAGGCCCTGCCACTCGTCGTTCAGCTGCTGGGCGCGCGCACGCCGGTCTTCTTCCGATACCGCCGGGTCGGCCTCGAGCAGCTGCACCTGCTTCTCGACGTTGCCGCCGAGCACGATGTCGGTGCCGCGGCCGGCCATGTTGGTGGCGATGGTGATCACGCCCGGCCGGCCGGCCTGCGCAATGATCTCGGCCTCTTTCGCGTGCTGCTTGGCGTTGAGCACCTGGTGCGGCAGCTTGGCCGTCACCAGCAGCTCGGCCACCAGCTCGGAGTTCTCGATCGAGGTGGTGCCCACCAGCACCGGCTGGCCGCGCTCATGGCAGTCGCGGATGTCGGCCACGACGGCGTCGTGCTTTTCCTTGGCGGTCTTGTAGATGAGGTCGTTGTCGTCCTTGCGGATGGTCGGCCGGTTCGGCGGAATGACCACCGTCTCCAGGCCGTAGATCTCGGAGAACTCGAAGGCCTCGGTGTCGGCGGTGCCGGTCATGCCGCCCAGCTTGCCGTACATGCGGAAATAGTTCTGGAAGGTGATCGACGCCAGCGTCTGGTTCTCGCTCTGGATCTGCACGCCTTCCTTGGCCTCGACGGCCTGATGCAGGCCGTCGCTCCAGCGCCGCCCCGACATCAGGCGGCCGGTGAACTCGTCGACGATGATCACTTCACCGTTCTGCACCACGTAGTTCTGATCGCGGTGGTAGAGGTTGCGCGCGCGCAGGGCCGCATAGACGTGGTGCATCAGCGCGATGTTGGCCGGGTCGTAAAGGCTCGCGCCCGGCGCCAGCAGCCCGGCTTCGGCCAGCAGGGTCTCGGCCTTCTCGTGGCCCCCCTCGGTGAGGTAGACCTGATGCTGCTTCTCGTCGACGGTGAAGTCGCCGGCCTTGATCACGCCCTCGCCGGTGCGCGGATCGGCCTCGCCGATCTGCTTGTCCAGCGCCGGCACGACGCCGTTGATGCGCACGTACAGCTCGGTGTGGTCCTCGGCCTGGCCGCTGATGATCAGCGGTGTCCGGGCCTCGTCGATCAAAATGGAATCGAC
>JBBQOR010000235.1:0-4795 GCA_038331055.1 Burkholderiales bacterium | reverse complement strand
GCCCAAACCGCCCGTCGCCGACGGACCGCCGCGCCGGCCGCTGCGCAGCTAAGTGCTGCGCGGCGGCCGCCACGGCCCGGGGCAGAGGCGCGCGCTCGACGAACTCGGCCCGCGCTTCGTGCTGCCCTTCGACGCCGAAGTGACGCAACCATTCGACGCCGCTGCCGTCTTCGGCCGCGTGGCGCCGCTACGGCTGGAGATCGGCTTCGGCATGGGCGGCGCCACGGCCGCGGTGGCCGCAGCCCTGCCCGAGAGCGACTTCCTCGGCATCGAGGTCCACGAGCCCGGCGTGGGCGCACTGCTCAAGCGCATCGGCGAACTGGGCCTGGGCAACCTGCGCATCGTTCGCCACGACGCGGTCGAGGTTCTGCAGCGGCTGATCGCCCCGGACAGCCTGGCCGGCATCCACCTGTGGTTCCCCGACCCGTGGCCGAAGCTTCGCCACCACAAGCGGCGGTTGCTGCAGCCCGCATTCGCGGCGCAGGCCGCCTCGCGCCTGGTGAGCGGCGGCTACCTGCACTGCGCCACAGACTGGCAGCCCTACGCCGAGCAGATGCTGGAGGTGCTGCGCGCCGAGCCGCTGCTCGCCAACACCGCGGCGGACTATGTGCCGCGCCCGCCATGGCGGCCGCTAACCAAGTTCGAGCAGCGCGGGCTGTCGCTCGGCCACGGCGTCTGGGATCTGGTCTTCAGGCGCTCCAGCTGACGATTCCGGTCCACGCGGTCAGCAGCACGATCGCGCCGAAGACGATGCGGTACCAGGCGAAGACCGTGAAGTCGTGCGTCGAGACATAACGGATCAGCCAGCGGATGCAGACCAGGGCGCTTGCGAACGCGAACACGGTGCCGACGGCAAACATCGGCAGGTCTTCCAGCCGCAGCAGCGCGCGGTTCTTCAGCACCGAATAGGCCCCGGCGCCCATCAGCGTGGGGATGCCGAGATAGAAGCTGAATTCGGTCGCCGCCTTGCGCGAGAAGCCCAGCACCAGCCCGCCGATGATTGTGGCGCCAGAACGGCTGGTGCCCGGCACCAGCGCCAGGCACTGCAGCAGGCCGACCTTCAGCGCATCCAGCGGCCCCATGTCGTCCACCGTCTCTACGCGCGCGCGGCGCCCGCCTTCCAGGTCACGCTCGCCGTACAGGCGCTTGTGCCGCCGCTCGACCCACAGGATCACCAGCCCGCCGACGATGAAGGCCATCGCCACCGGCACCGGATGAAAGAGGTGCTGCTTGACGAAGCCGCCGAAGGCCAGGCCCAGCACCACCGCCGGGATGAAGGCGATGAGCACGTTCAGCGCAAAGCGCCGCGCCACCGGGTCATGGCCCAGCCCGCTGATGGTGCGGCCCAGCCGCTCGCGGTACTCCCAGACCACCGCGAACATGGCGCCGGTCTGGATCGCGATCTCGAACACCTTGACGCGCTCGCCGGTGAAATCCAGCAGCGAACCCGCCAGGATCAGGTGGCCAGTGGAGGAGATCGGCAGGAACTCTGTGAGTCCCTCGACGATCCCCATGAGGGCGGCCTTCAACAGCAGCAGCGGGTCCAGCGTAGGCCTCCGGCGGGCAAAGCCGCAGATGATAGGTGGCGCAAGCGGCCGCGCCGGGCTGAACTAGCGCGGCAACGGTGCCAGCGTGACTTCCACACCGCGCGCGGTGACCGTCACCGCCGAGGGCGCCAGGCCGGCGCGCTGAAGGCTCTGCAGTTGCTCGGGCGAAGCGCGCCACAGGCTCAGGTCTTCCAGCACACGCTCGGTCAGCACGGCCGCCAGCCGTTCGGCCTGCGAGGCCCGGTTGCCGCCCGCCGACGCCGCGGCGTCGAGCGTGAACTCGGCCACGCGCACCTGCAGCAGGCGCACCGACTGATCGGCGGCCTCCCAGCGCAGCGCCGAGTCCAGCGCCAGCCGGCCGCGCCAGGCGCCACCGAACAGACGGTCGCGCGCCGCCACATCCAGCGCCAACGCCAGCCGGTTGCGTTCCGGCAGCAGGCGCAGGTCGGGCCGTGCGACGGTGACATCCAGCACCTCGAGCAGGCGGCGCTCGAGCGGAAAGCGGCGCTCGAGCCCACGCGCCAGATCATTCAGCTCCAGCGTGATGACGCGAGGGCCGCCGAGCGTGGCGCAAGCCTGCAGGCCAGGCAGTGCGGCGGCCGCGATGAGGGCCAGCACAAGGGCCGCGCGGCGCCGGTCGACAGGCGGGCAAGCCATGGCCGAAGCTTCAGGGTGAGGCGGCAGAACGTGGCGCATGGATCATCGTAGCCTTGCGTCTCGAATTGACCGCATCGCCCTGGACGTCTATATTACTGACCAGTTAGTCATTAAAAATGAACAGCCCGCGCCTCAGCACCGAACTCGTCACCGGCCCCATTGGGCCCCGCAGACGGCGCAAGCAGACGCGTCCGCAAGAACTTCTGGACGCCGCGCTCGACCTGTTTGTCGAGAAAGGCTTTGCCGCCACCCGCTCTGACGAGGTGGCGCGCCGCGCCGGAGTGTCCAAGGGCACGCTGTACCTGTACTACCCGAGCAAGGAAGAACTCTTCAAGGCGATGGTGCGGCAGAACTTGTCGGCGCTGATCGCCGAAGGCGTCGAACTCGCCAGCCAGTTCGAGGGCCCGAGCGCCGAGTTGCTCAAGCTGCTGCTGACCACCTGGTGGCAACGCGCGGGCAGTACCCGCGCGGCGGGCATCCACAAGATCGTGATCGCGGAGGTGCGCAACTTCCCTGAACTGGCGCAGTTCTATGCCGACGAGGTGATCAACCCGGCGGACCGGCTCTTCTCCGACGCCGTGCAGCGCGGCATCGACCGCGGCGAATTTCGCCCGCTGCCGGTGCATGCCGTGTCTTATGCGCTGATCGCGCCGCTGATCTTTCTTTCGCTGCACCAGCACTCCTTCGGCGCCTGCCCCATGCATGGCATCCAGGTCGACCCCGTGGTGGTGCTGAGCACGCACATGGAACTGGTGCTGCGCGGGCTGGAGGTGCGCGCTGACGCACAGGCGGAGGCGGCACCGGCGACTGCGGCGACCGCGGCGACTGCGGTGGCTGCGGCGGCTGCGGTCAGGCCACGTCGCAAGGCCGGCGCCCGATGACGCGCCGCTCGATGGTGGGTTGGGCGGTCGCGCTGCTGGTGCTGTTGCTCGCCGGCGTATTCATCGGCCGCACGCTGATGCAACGCCAGGCGGCCGCGCCCGCCGCCGCTGCGGCGAGCGCAGCGCCCGTGCCGCCCGCCGCCGTCGAGCTGACACGCGGTGATGTGGTCAGCGCAGCTCTCAGCCCGCTGGCGCGTACGCTGGAGATCTCTGGCGGGCTGAAGGCCGTGTCAAGCGCACTCGTCAAGGCGCGCGTGGCAGCCGAGGTGCGCGAGCTCACGGTGCGCGAAGGCGATACGGTGCGCGCCGGGCAGCTGATCGGGCGCCTTGACGACACCGAGTTCGGCCTGCGGCTGCGCCAGGCCGAGGAGCAGGCGGCCTCGGCCAAGGCCCAGCTCGACATCGCCCAGCGTTCGCTGGCCAACAACCGCGCGCTGGTCGACCAGGGCTTCATCTCGAAGAACGCGCTCGACACCTCGGCGATGAGCGCAGCCTCGGCCGACGCCATGCTGCAGGCCGCACGCGTCGCGGTCGAACTCACGCGCAAGGCGGTGCGCGACAGCGAGATTCGCGCCCCGCTGTCGGGCCTCGTCTCGCAGCGCTTCGTGCAGCCCGGCGAGCGAGTGCCCATCGACGCGCGGCTGATCGAGATCATCGACCTTTCGCGCATCGAACTGGAAGCCGCGGTCGCCCCGGAGGACGTGCTGGCGATGCGCGTCGGGCAGAGCGCACAGCTGAACATCGACGGGCTGGCGCAGCCGCTCAACGCACGCGTCGCGCGCATCAATCCGAGCACACAAAGCGGCACGCGCGCTGTGCTGGCCTACCTGGCGCTGGAACCGCTGCCCGGCCTGCGCCAGGGGCTGTTTGCGCGCGGGCAGGTCGAGTTGTCGCGGCGCACTGCGCTGGTGGTGCCGGCGTCGGCGGTGCGCAGCGACCAGGCACGGCCCTATGTGCTGGTGGTCGACGGCGGCGTGGCGCGTGTGCGCCCGGTGAGCACCGGCGAGCGCGGCCAGGCGCTGGTGGACGGCGCGCCCGAGCCGGTGATCGAAGTGACCCAGGGCCTGCAGCCCGGTGACCTGGTGCTGCGCGCCGGCGTCGGCGGGCTGCGCGACGGCACGCCGGTGCGCCTGCCGGCCGCGGCGGCGAGCGGTGCCCCTGCGGCGCCGACGCTGGCCGCCTCAGGCCCCGCCAACGGCAGCAATCCGCGCTGAGGCGCGCGGCACCCGGCCATGTGGTTCACGCGCGTCTCGATCGCCAACCCGGTGATGGCCACCATGGTCATGCTGGCCTTCGTCGTGCTCGGTCTGTTCAGCTACCAGCGGCTGGCGGTCGACCAGTTCCCGAACATCGACTTCCCCACCGTCGTCGTGGCGATGGAGTACCCCGGCGCCAGTCCGGAGATCGTCGAGAGCGAGGTGACGAAAAAGGTCGAGGAGGCGATCAACACGATCGCCGGCATCAGCACGCTGTCCTCGCGCAGCTACGAGGGCAGCTCGGTCGTCATCGTCGAGTTCAACCTCGATGTCGACGGGCGCAAGGCGGCCGAGGATGTGCGCGAGAAGGTGGCGCTGATCCGCCCGCTGCTGCGCGACGAGGTGAAGGAGCCGCGCATCAGCCGCTTCGACCCGGCCAGCCAGCCGGTCTTCAATGTCGCCGTGCTCTCGCCCGACGGCAGCCGCAGCGCGCAGGAGCTCACCACCTGGGCCA
>JBBQOR010000234.1:0-4799 GCA_038331055.1 Burkholderiales bacterium | reverse complement strand
CTGACCAGCAACAACTCGTCGACGTTTGCAGGGTCGTAGATTCGCGGCAGGTAGGCCTCGGGCCACTTGCGTATGCCGGGGATGCGTGAGCCCTCGGCCGGCTGCGCACCGATGATGCGCACCGCCTTGCTCTGCGAGTTGAGAAAGCGCGACACCCCGGTGACGGTGCCGGTGGTCCCCATGGCGCTGACGAAGTGAGTGACGCGGCCGCCCGTGTCGGCCCAGATCTCGGGGCCGGTGGTCTCGAAGTGCACCAGCGGGTTGTCGGCGTTGGCGAACTGGTCGAGCACGCGTCCCTTGCCGTCACGCTGCATCTGCAGGGCCAGGTCGCGCGCGGACTCCATGCCGCCAGAGCGCGGCGTCAGGATGAGTTCGGCACCGAAGGCGCGCATCGTCTGCGCCCGTTCGATCGACAGGTCCTCCGGCATGATCAACACCATGCGGTAGCCGCGGATGGCCGCGGCCATCGCCAGCGCGATGCCTGTGTTGCCCGAGGTGGCCTCGATCAGCGTGTCGCCTGGACGGATCTCGCCGCGCTCCTCGGCCCGACGGATCATGCTGATCGCGGGCCGGTCCTTGACCGAGCCGGCCGGGTTGTTGCCCTCGAGCTTGCCCAGCAGCACGTTGCCGCGCGCCGCGCCACGCTCACCCGGCAGACGCTGCAGACGCACCAGCGGCGTGCCGCCAATGGCATCTTCCAGCGTCGGGTAGTCAGTCGGGTCGGGTGCGGACATGGCGGAGCTCCAAGCGTGCGTTGATTGTCGCAGTGCGACCTGTCGGGCGCAGGCTGCATGCCATAATTTGGAGCTAGTCTCTGCCCTCGGCAGCACCCGCCCGGGTGGCGAAATCGGTAGACGCAGGGGACTCAAAATCCCCCGCCGCAAGGCGTGCCGGTTCGAGTCCGGCCCCGGGCACCAGAGCGTCCAGTCGTTCCATTCATGCCGCCGATCCCGCCCGTCACCCGCTACCTGATGCTGATCTGCACGGCGGTGTTCGCACTGTCGTTTCTGCTGCCTGCGCTCGAGCTGTGGTTCGCGCTGTGGCCGCTGTCCAGTGGCCGCTTTCTGCCCTGGCAGCCGGTGAGCTACGCCTTCCTGCACGGCAGCATGTTCCATCTGTTCTTCAACATGCTCGGGCTGTGGATGTTCGGCAGCGAGCTGGAACGCCTGTGGGGCCAGAAGCGCTATCTGCAGTTCCTGCTGGCCGGCGTTTTGGCGGCCGCCGCCGCGCAACTGATCATCACCTGGATCACTGGCGCGCGCTGGCCCACGGTGGGCGCTTCGGGCGGGCTGTTCGCGCTGCTGCTGGCCTTCGGGATGCTTTTCCCCGACCGCATCATCATGCCGCTGTTCCCGCCGATTCCGATGAAGGCGCGCAACTTCGTGCTGCTGTTCGGCGCCCTTGAACTGGTACTCGGGCTGGCCGGCAGCAGCGGCGTGGCGCACTTTGCGCACCTGGGCGGCATGGTCGGCGGCTTCCTGATGATCCGCTACTGGCGCCGGCAACCGCCCTTCGGCACTCGCAGGCGCTGATTTCGGCTTGCGGCGGGCGATCCCGGCCGGCCCGGCGTGCACGGTTGCGCGCGGCAACCTATGATGGCCCCGGGACTGTCTCCCTGTCGCCGGAGAAGGACGATGCAACCAGTCGTCACGCGTTTGCGAATGCTCACGAAGCTCGGCGCTCTCACCGCCCTGCTCTGCACCTCGCTGGCGGCACCCGTCTCGGCGCAACCAGCAGCCCCGGCCCCGGTCGAAGAACTGTCACGCGCGCTGCAACGCGCCAGCGACGCCGTCATCGGCGTGCAGGCGCAGGCGGTGCCCGACGCCACCAGCGCGCGCACGCTGGGACGCCAGCGCCAGGGCTCGGGCGTGGTCATCGGCGAAGACGGGCTGGTGCTGACCATCGGTTACCTGATTCTGGAAGCCGAGCAGGTGCAGTTGCTCACCGACGACGGCCGCCGTATCCCGGCGCGTGTGGTGGCCTTCGACGTGGCTACCGGCTTCGGCCTCCTGCAGGCGCTGGCGCCGCTGAAGCTGCAAGCCGTGCCGCTGGGCAGATCGGCCACGCTGGACGACAACGAACCGCTGGCCGTCGTCAGCGGCGGCGACGACGGCACGGTCAGCGTGGCCCGAATGGTCTCGCGGCGCGCCTTCTCGGGCTACTGGGAGTACCACATCGACGGCGCGCTGTTCACCTCGCCGCCGCGGCGTGACCATAGCGGCGCGGGCCTGTTCAATGGCCGCGGCGAACTGGTGGGCATCGGCTCGCTGTTCGTCGCCGATGCGATGGGGCCGGATGCGCCACGCATGCCGGGCAACATGTTCGTACCGGTCGACCTGTTGACACCGATCCTGGCCGAGATGCGCCAGCGCGGCGCTTCGCGCGCCAGCACCCGAGCCTGGCTGGGCATCAACGCGATCGAACAAGGCGGGCAGCTTCGCGTGCTGCGCGTCAGCGAAGACAGCCCGGCCGATGTGGCGGGGCTGCAGGTGGGCGACCGCATCATGCGCATCGATGGCGTCGAGGTGGCCCGGCTCGAGCAGCTGTGGAAGACGCTGTGGGCTGGCAGCACCAGCGAACGCGAGGTGACGCTGGAAATCCAGCGCGGCGGCCAGGCGCAAACGGTGAAGGTGTTCGCGGTGGACCGCGCGATGGCGCTCAAGCGCGCCGGCGGCGTCTAGGGCTCAGCACACGGCGCCGGGGCCGCTGGTCGCAGTCCGTCGGCCACCGTGGGGTAGCGCAGCCGCAGCCTCAGTTCTTGCTGCATCCGCCGATTGTCCAGGCGGCGAGATTCGCCCATGAAGCTTAGCTGTATTGGCGACATCTGTACCGTCGCCTCGGCGCGCGAGATGCGCGCGGGCCGCGGCAGGCCGTGCAGGTCGGCGGCCAGATCGAAGTACTCGCCCATGCGCAGCGGGCTGTCGTCACTGACATGCAGCACACGCTGCGGCGCGCCTCGAAAGAGCGCGGCCACGCAGGCCCGCGCCAGATCGTCCGCGTGGATGTGGTTGGTGTAGGGGTCGTCGCCGGCCTGCAGCACCGGCGTGCCGCGGGCCAGCCGCTCGCGCGGGTCGCCGCCCGGGCGGTCCAGCGCATAGATGCCCGGGATGCGCAGCAGCGTCACCCGCACGCCGCTGGCCCGGCCCCACCAGCGCAGGCGCGCCTCGGCGTCCACCCTGCGCTGCGCCCGTGAAGTGGCCGGGCGCGTCGGCCGCGTCTCGTCGATGAATGCGCCGGCGCAGTCGCCATAGACCCCACTCGTGCTGCCGTAAACCAGCGCGCGCGCGCGGCCGCCACGCGCCAGCGCGTGGATCAGGTTGCGTGTGCGCGGATCGCTTTCGCCCTGGGTCGGCGGCGGCGCCAGATGCAGCACCAGATCGGCCAGCGCGCCCAGCCGGCCCAGCGTGGCCGGGTCGTCCAGGTCCCCCAGAAGCGGCAGCGCGCCGGCCTCGCGCAACGGCGACAGGCGTGCCGCCGACGAGGTCAGGGCCAGCACGCGCAGACGCAGGCCGAGCAGGCGCAGCACGCGCAGGCCGATGTCGCCGCAGCCCACGATCAGCAACACCGGCCGGCGACGCGCCGCCAGTGGGGTGAGGTGGGTCGGGGACAATAGGGTCACACCTCAGTTTACGGGCCGCCCGCAGCGCGCCGACCGCACCGCCATGAGCTTCGAAGTCACCCTGGTCCCCGCCGATCGGCGCTTCAACGTCGAACGCGACGAACCCATCCTCGTCGCCGCCATCCGCCAGGGCATCGGCCTGCCGTATGGTTGCCGCGACGGGGCCTGCGGCTCTTGCAAGAGCCGGTTGTTGCAGGGCCGCGTGATCCACGGCGCGCATCAGGTGAAGGCGCTGTCGGTGGCCGAGGAGGAAGCCGGCTTCGTGCTCACCTGCTGCGCCGCGCCGCAGACCGACTGCGTGATCGAGGCGCGCAGCGTGCCCGGCGCAGGGCAGTTCCCGGTACTGAAGCTGCCCAGCCGAGTGATGAGCATCGAGCGGCCGGCGGCCAACGTGGCAGTGCTCAAGCTGCAGTTGCCGGCCAATCAGAACCTGCAGTACCACGCCGGGCAGTACGTCGAGTTCATCTTGCAGGGCGGTGCGCGGCGCAGCTACAGCATGGCCAACGCGCCGCACACGCTGGGCAGCCCGCCGGCCATCGAACTGCACCTGCGCCACATGCCCGGCGGCAAGTTCACCGACCATGTGTTCGGCGCAATGAAGGAACGCGACATCCTGCGCATGGAGGGCCCGTTCGGCAGCTTCTTCCTGCGCGAAGACAGCGCCGCGCCGATCGTGCTGCTGGCCAGCGGCACCGGCTTTGCGCCGATCAAGGCGATCATCGAGCACATGCGCATGAAGGGCCTGACACGGCCGACAGTGTTGTACTGGGGCTGCCGGCGCCGTGCCGACCTCTACATGCACGACTGGTGCCTGCAGCAGGCCGCCGAGACGCCGCTGCTGCGCTACGTGCCAGTGCTCAGCGAGCCGGCCGCCGAGGACGCCTGGAGCGGCCGCACCGGCCTGGTCCACCAGGCCGTGATGGAGGACTTCCCGAGCCTCACCGGGCACCAGGTCTATGCCTGCGGCGCGCCGATCATGGTCGACTCGGCGCAGCGCGATTTCAGCGCCCTCTGCGGCCTGCCGCCCGAGGAATTCTTCGCCGACGCCTTCACGTCCGAAGCTGACAAACACGGAGAAATCGCATGACCACCACCCGACGCCGCGCGCTGCTGGCACTGGCCGGCAGCGCTGCCGCCGCCGCGGCACCTTTGCACGCGCAGGCCCGCACCACCCGGCTGG
>JBBQOR010000233.1:0-4801 GCA_038331055.1 Burkholderiales bacterium | reverse complement strand
GGAACGGCCTGCTGCCGCGGGACAGCGCCGAGTGGCCGGCGCTCGAACCCTGGCAGGCCGCCTGCGAGAGCTGGCGAGAGGGCCTGCTGGCGCAGCCCGACCTGTGCTCTTCACTGATCCGATTCGTCACTGCCAGACAGTAGAATCGAGGGCTTTGCGCGGCTATGCGCTACCGGTAAAACCCGCAGTGTCGGGACCCAGGCTCCGTACTGCCACAGCGGACGGGCAGAACAACCACCTGCCGAGGCGGGTGACAGGAATCCCCAGATGAAAACCGCTCAGGAAATCCGCGCCGGCAACGTGATCATGCAGGGCAAGGACCCGATGGTCGTGCTGCGCACCGAATACAGCCGCGGCGGTCGCGGTGCTGCCACCGTGCGCATGAAGATGAAGAACCTGCTCAACGGCGCAGGCGCCGAAGTCGTCTTCAAGGCCGATGACAAGATGGACCAGATCGTGCTCGACAAGCGGGAGTGCACCTACACCTACTTCGCCGACCCGATGTACGTCTTCATGGACACCGAGTACAACCAGTACGAGGTCGAGGCCGAGAACATGGGCGACGCGATCCAGTATCTGCAAGACTCGATGACCGTCGAAGTCACCTTCTACGACGGCAAGGCGATCTCGGTCGAGATGCCGACCTCGGTGGTGCGCGAGATCGTCACCGAGCCCGCCGTCAAGGGCGACACCTCGGGCAAGGTGATGAAGCCGGCGCAGCTCGTCGGCACCGGTTTCGAGATCAGCGTGCCGATGTTCGTCGAGAGCGGCGACCGCGTCGAGATCGATACCCGCACGCACGAGTACCGCAAGCGGGTCTGAGCGGCTGATTCGGCCTTCATCGCGCATCTGTCGGGGCATCTGTCAGGGCACCCTCGGGTGCCCTTGTCGTTTCTGGGCATCATCACGGCACCATGGCCTTCGACTTCGACGCTGCCGTCGGCGCGCCCTTTCGCATGCAGCCCGGGCTGCGCCGGCTGGCGCCGGCCGCCCTGCAGCTGACGCCCGCCGCGCCCGGCCTGCCGCACATGCGCGAGAAGCTGGCCGTGCTCTCAACCTTCGCCTCGCAGGCGCTGTGCAGCGTGCCGGGGTGCGACGCCCAGGCGGCCATCGCCGCCACGCTAGCGCTGGCTGCGACAGAACACCCGGGCACGATGCAGTGGGACGGCGAGGTGGCCTCGGCGCTGGGGGTCAGGTGCGCGCCGCCGACGGTGCGCTGGCGCAGCGGGCCCGCGGCCGTTTCGGCACCGGCGACGAGATCGCACGGTGCCTGCGTGCGCTGCCCGCGCCCTGGCGCCTGACCGGTCTGCTCAGCCTGAGCATGGCCGAAGACTTTGCGCTGATCGACGTCGACAGCGGCACCATCCCCTGGCTGGCGGTGGCGCTGCCCTCGCGCTGGGCGCCCGAGAGCAAGGTCGGCCGCCACTTTGCCGAGGTGCATGCGCCGGTGGCCGACGGCGACACGCTGCGCCGGGCCTCGGCGGCGTTGATGCTGATGGTGAGCGGCGACACGCGCTGGGAGCGCTTCGTCTGGACCATCACCGACTGGCCGCGCCTGCACGCGCACCCGCAGCGCGCGCCGCACAAGAGTTGGCTTTCGTTCGACCCGCTGCAGGCGTGGTGGCGCAGCGAGCGCCAGACCTTCATCCCGCTGCCCGAGCGGCGGCAGGCGATGTTCACGATCCACGTCGAGGTGACTCCCCTGGCGCAGGCCTTGGCGGCGCCCGGCCATGCGGCGGGGGTGCACGCGGCGATCGCCTCGATGACGTCGGCGGTGTTGCACTACCGTGGGCTGCAAGCGGTGCGCGACCCTTTGCTCGAGTGGCTGGCGCGGACCGCTGCAGGTGACGCCCCGGCCATCTCGACCGCGGAATGAAGACCCGGCCGGTGCTGCCGGCGCGCATCGAGTTCAACGCCGGTGACAGCGGCGATCTGCCCTTCGCCCCCGACTATGGCGACCTGTACCACCCGCGCACAGACGCGCTGGCGCAGGCCCGGCATGTGTTCCTGCAGGGCACCGGCCTGCCGGCGCGCTGGGCTGGTGCCGACGACTTCGTCGTGCTCGAGACCGGCTTCGGCCTGGGCCACAACTTCCTCGCCACCTGGGACGCCTGGCGCACCGATCCGCAGCGCGGCGCCCGGCTGCACTACGTGGCGCTGGACCAGCACCCGCCGTGCCTCGACGACCTGGCACGGGCGCACGCTCGCCTGCCGGATGCGGTGGCCGCCCTGGCCACGGCCTTGCGCGCGGCGTGGCCGCCGAGCACCGCCAATCTGCATCTTCGTGTGCTGGACGGCGGCCGGGTGCGCCTGCTGCTGGGCTGGGGCGACGCGCGCCGGCTGCTGCGCGAGCTGAGCTTGCAGGCCGATGCGATCTTCCTCGACGGCTTTGCGCCAGAGCGCAACCCTGCGATGTGGGAGCGCAGCACGTTGGCTGCTTTGGCGCGGCTCGCGCGGCGCGGCGCCCGGGCCGCCACCTGGAGCGTCGCGCGGCCCGTGCACGAGGCGCTGACGGCGGAGGGCTTCATCGTCGAGACCATGCCCGGCGTCGGCGGAAAGGGTGAGATGACGCGCGCGCGCCATGAGCCGGCGTTCATGCCGCGGCGGTCGCCCGGGCGTGCGGCGGCTGTCGCCGCGGACAAGCATGCCGTGGTGGTCGGCGGTGGACTGGCCGGTGCCGGCGCCGCACGCGCATTGGCCGCGCTGGGATGGCGATGCACGGTGCTCGACTGCCAGCACGCGCCGGCGGGCGGTGCCTCGGGCGTGCCGGCGGCGTTGTTCCACGGCACCGTGCATGCCGAGGACGGCGCGCATGCCCGCTTCAACCGTGCCGCCGCGCTGCATGCCCAGCAGGTGCTGGGGGCGGCCTTCTTGGCCGGCGTGCCCGGCTCGGCACAGGGCCTGCTGCGGCTGGCCCGGCCGGGCATCGACCAGGGCGCGCTGAAGGCCTTGCTGCAAGCGCAAGGGCTGCCGCCGGGCTATGTCACTGCGTTGGATGCGGCGGCCGCCAGCGCGCGCGCAGGTCTGCCGCTGGCCGCTGCCGCCTGGTGCTTCACTGGTGGTGGCTGGGCCGTGCCCGGGGCGGCAGTGCGCCACTGGCTCGACGCACCCGGCATCGAGTGGCGCGGCGGCGTGGCCGTGCAGTCGATGCACAGGGTCGCCCAGGGCTGGCAATTGCGCGACCAGCGAGGCCGCGTGCTGGCCGAGGCCGGCAACGTGGTGCTCGCCAACGCGGTCGACGCGCCCCGGCTGCTCGACAGCGCGTTCGCCGCAGACCCGCAGCGGCTGTCGGCCCGCCGCTTGCCCCGGCTGCAGTGCCGCCGCGGGCAGCTCAGCGGCTGGCCGGCGGGCACGCCGGGCTTGCCGGGGCTGCGACTGCCGCTGGCAGGCGACGGCTACGCGCTGGTGCTGCCGGATGGCAGCCTGCTGTGTGGCGCCACCTCGCACGAGGACGATAACGAGGCCGGCGTTCGCCTCGCCGATCATCAGTCGAACCTGCTGCGCCTGGCGCGGCTGACCGGTCTGCCGGCGCCGGCCTCAGCTCCCTGGGGTTTTGTCGGCTGGCGGCTGGCCGCGGCCGACAGGCTGCCGGTGGTCGGCGCGGTGCCAGAGGTCGGCCCAGGGAATGGCCCAGGGAATGGCCCAGGGAATGGCTCCGTGAACGATCACGCTCGGCGCGTGCCGCGCGAGGCGGGCCTGTGGGTGGCCACGGGTCTGGGCTCGCGTGGCCTGGGCTGGGCCGGGTTGGCCGGCGAGGTGCTGGCGGCGTGGATGGCCGGCACGCCGGTGCCGCTGGAATCCGACCTGCTCGACGCGGTGGACCCGGCCCGCGCTGTGGTGCGCGCCGCGCGGTCGGCCGGGCTCAAGACTGCGGTTTGACCTCGCCGCCGGACGCCGCGGCGTCGTTGGCTGCCGGCTCGCTGCCCGAATCGGTGGTCTTGCGTGAAGCCTTGTCGGCCGCCTTCTCTTCCTTCTTCTTCTTCTTGGCCAGCTCGCGCTGCCGTTTCTCGAACGAGTAGTTGGGTTTGGCCACGAACGGTCCTTGTCGGTTTGGGGTGGTTCAGAAAGCCAGCGTGCGCACGCCCTGCGGCGTGCCCAGCAGGGCGATGGCAGCACGTCGGCGCGCGAAAAGGCCGACGGTGACAACACCGGGCCACTGGTTGACCTCGGTCTCCATCGCCACCGGATCATCGATGGCCAGCCCGTGCACATCCAGCAGCGGGTGTCCGTTGTCGGTCAGCACGCCCGCGCGGAGCACGGCGCGGCCGCCCAGTGCGGCGAAGCGCCGCGACACCTGTGCCGCGGCGATGGCGATCACCTCCACCGGCAGCGGGAAGCGGCCCAGGCGGTGCACCAGCTTGCTCTCGTCGGCGATGCAGACGAAGCGTTCGGCCAGGTCGGCGACGATCTTCTCGCGCGTCAGCGCCGCGCCACCGCCCTTGATCATGCAGCCGCGAGCGTCGATCTCGTCGGCGCCGTCGATGTAGACCGGCAGCGAGCGCACCTCGGCGGCATCGAACACTTCGATGCCGCGTGCCCGCAGCCGCGCGCTGCTGCGCTCGGAGCTGGAGACCGCGCCGCGGATGCTGTCGCGCTGCGTGGCCAGGGCATCGATGAAGTGGTCTACCGTCGAGCCGGGGCCCACGCCGATCAGCGCGCCTGGCGTCAGCTGCGTGAGCGCGGCGCGGGCGGCGGCCACCTTCATCTTGTCCTGGGTCATGCGGAGCATTATCGACCCCGCCCGAGGCCGCCCTGAGAGAATCCGCGGCCCGCTGGAATCACGATGAGCCTGCTGCCCTTC
>JBBQOR010000232.1:0-4829 GCA_038331055.1 Burkholderiales bacterium | reverse complement strand
GGTGACCTTGCCGAACAGGCGCGTACCCGTCGGGTAACGGCGCGAGACGCCCATCCACGGGTCGTCGCCCAGTTGCTTGAGGCCCAGGCTGACGCGGTTCTTCTCGGCGTCGAACTTCAGCACCTTGGCGGTGAGTTCCTGGCCGACCTGCACCACCTCGGTCGGGTGGCGCACGCGGCGCCAGGCCATGTCGGTGATGTGCAGCAGGCCGTCGATGCCGCCGAGGTCGACGAAGGCGCCGTACTCGGTGATGTTCTTCACCACGCCGTGCACCGTGGCGCCTTCGGTCAGCGTCTCCAGCAGCTTGGCGCGTTCCTCGCCCATCGAGGCTTCGACCACCGCGCGGCGCGACAACACGACGTTGTTGCGCTTGCGGTCGAGCTTGATGACCTTGAACTCCATCGTCTTGCCCTCGAAGGGCGTCATGTCCTTCACCGGACGCGTATCCAGCAGGCTGCCGGGCAGGAAGGCGCGGATGCCGTTGACCAGCACCGTCAGGCCACCCTTGACCTTGCCGCTGACCGTGCCGGTGACGAACTCACCGCTGTCCAGCGAGTTCTCGAGCGACATCCACGAGGCCAGGCGCTTGGCCTTGTCGCGGCTCAGGATGGTGTCGCCGTAGCCGTTCTCGACCGCGTCGATGGCCACCGAGACGAAGTCGCCGACCTGGACTTCCAGTTCACCGAGGTCGTTCTTGAACTCCTCGATCGGGACGTAGCTCTCGCTCTTCAGGCCGGCGTTGACCACCACGTGGTTGAATTCGATGCGCACGACCTCGGCGGAGATGACCTCGCCGACGCGCATGTCGTTGCTCTTGAGCGACTCTTCGAACAGAGCAGCAAAGGAGTCCATGCCGCTCGGGGCGGCAGTCTGCAGTTGGGACATGTGGTTTCCTGGGGCCCGGTGGGAGTTGGAAGCAGAGCCGGGCAATGCGTGCAACGGGTGTTGCGGGTTGGGTGGAACACTGCACCGCGCCCAGTGGGCCTGACGGCCCTGGAGGGAGGCGTGGTGCGCCGGATGCCGCCAGCGCCGGGCCTCAGCCCGCAGCGAACGGCCTGCGTTGCTGCCACCAACCGAGCACACGATCGACCGATTCGTCGACCGTGAGCTGCGAGTTGTCCAGCAGCATCGCATCCTCGGCGGGTTTGAGCGGCGCGATCGCGCGGGAACTGTCCCGCGCATCACGCGCCTCAATGTCCGCGCGAAGGGACGGGAGTATAGAGGCAATGCCCTTTGAAATCAGTTGCTTATGGCGCCTTTGAGCTCGCGCAAGGGGGCTTGCGGTGAGGAAGACCTTGAGCGCGGCGGCGGGGAAAATCACGGTGCCCATGTCGCGACCGTCGGCGACCAGTCCGGGCGCAGCGCGAAACGCCAGCTGCAGCCCGTGCAACGCCTGGCGCACCGCGGGCAGCGCCGACACCCGCGAGGCGAGCGCGCCGGTGGTCTCCAATCGCAGTTCGTCACTCACATCGACGCCGCGCATCAAAGTGCGCTCGGCCTCGAAGCGCAGATCCAGCCGGGAGGCCAGCCGCGCCACCGCCGCATCGTCATCCAGCGGCACGCCGTCGCGCGCGGCGGCCAGACCGGCGGCGCGGTACAGCGCGCCCGAGTCGAGCAGGCGATAGCCCAGCCGTTCGGCCAGTGCAGCGGCCAGCGTGCCTTTGCCGCTGGCCGTCGGGCCGTCGATGGTGATCACGGGCACGCTGTCGGGCGCGGCCTGCACCAGCCCGAACAATTCATCGAAGTAGCCGGGAAAGGTCTTGGCCACGCAGCCCGGGTCGAGGATGCGCAGCGGCACCGGCGGCTGCGCGCCGGCCAGCGGGTTGAAGGCGGCCAGCGACAGGCACATCGCCATGCGGTGATCGTCGTAGGTGTGCAGCGTCGCGGCGCGCCAGCCGCTGGCTTCGGGTGGCGTCACCTCGATGAAGTCGGGCCCTTCGCTGACGCTGGCGCCCAGGCGCCGAAGTTCGGCTGCCATCGCCGCGATGCGGTCGGTCTCCTTGACGCGCCAGCTGGCGATGTTGTTCAGCCGCGTCGGCCCGTCGGCGAACAGTGCCATCACGGCCAGCGTCATCGCCGCGTCGGGGATCGCGTTGCAGTCCAGCGTCAGCGCGGTCAGAGGCCAGCGGCCGCGCCGCACCTCGATCCAGTTCGGGCCGGCACTGACCTGCGCGCCCATCGCGCGCGCCGCGTCGGCGAATGCGATGTCGCCCTGGATCGAGGTCGCGCCGACGCCTTCGATGCGCAGCGGCGCGCCGCCCGTCGCGGCCAGCGCGCCCGCGGCAATGAAGTACGAGGCCGAGGACGCATCGCCCTCGACGTGGATCTCGCCCGGCGTGCGGTAAGCGCTGCCGCGCGGGATCACGAAGCGCTGCCAGCCTTCGCGCGCCACTTCGATGCCGAAGCGCGCCAGCAGCTTCAGCGTGATCTCGACGTAGGGGCGTGAGATCAGTTCGCCTTCGACCTCGATGACGATGTCGGCGGCCTGCGCGGCCAGCGGCAGCGCCAACAGCAGCGCAGTCAGGAACTGGCTCGAGACGTCGCCGCGCACGCGGATCGGCTGCGCCAGGTTCAGTGCTCCGCCGGCGCGGCCATGCAGGCGCAGCGGCGGGTAGCCTCGAGTGCCCAGCTCGTCGATCGTGCAGCCCAGCGGGCGCAGCGCGTCGACCAGATCACCGATCGGACGCTCGTGCATGCGCGGCACGCCCGAGAGCTCGAAGGCACCGCCCTGCAGCGTGCTCAGCACCGCCAGCGCGGCGGCCAGCGGGCGCATCGCGGTACCGGCGTTGCCCAGGAACAGTCTGGCCTCGTGCACCCGCAATTGCCCGCCCAGCCCGGTGACGCGTAACCTCGAGCCCTCGCGCTGCAGCCCGCAGTCCAGCGCCGCCAGCGCGTCCAGCATGACGCGCGTGTCGTCGGAGTCCAGCAGGTCGTGCACCAGCGTCGTGCCCTGGCTGAGCCCGGCCAGCAGCAGCACGCGATTGGAGATGCTTTTCGATCCGGGCAGGTGCACCGTGCCCGAGGCCGTCACCAGCGGCGGGATGTCCAGATAGGCCGGCCCCGTCATCGGGCGCTCCGCCGACTCGCCGCCGCTCAGCGCGAGCCCGGCACGCGCGGCGCGCCCATCTGCCAGCCTGCGCGCCCGTCGGCGGCCTGTCGGATCAGACCTTCCAGCGCCTCGGCGTTGCCCGAGCGCATCACGTGTTCCAGCGAGTCCAGCGCCTGGCGAAAGCGCTGCGACTGCTTGAGCACTTCCTCGCGGTTGGCCATCAGGATGTCTCGCCAGACCGCAGGTTCGCTGGCGGCGATACGCGTGAAGTCGCGAAAGCCCGGCCCCGCCAGCGCCAGCAGGTCACGTCCGGCCGACTGGTTGATGACGGCGCTGAAGTAGGCAAAGGCCAGCAGATGCGGCAGATGGCTGACGGCCGCGAAGGCGATGTCGTGGTTCTCCGGCGTCATCTTCAGCACCTGCGCGCCGACGGCCGCCCACGCGTCGGTAGCCTTCTGCACCATCACCGGGTCGGTCTGCGGCAGCGGCGTCAGGATCACCTGGCGGCCGCTGTACAGCGCCGCGTCGGCATGTTCGATGCCGGACTGCTCCTTGCCGGCGATCGGATGCGCCGGCACGAAGCTGCCGATGCGCTCGCGCAGCACGCGTCGCGCGGCGTCCACTACATCGCGCTTGGTGCTGCCCACGTCCATCAGCAGCACCTGCGGGCCGATCAGATCGCGGATCGTCTTGAACGTGGTCTCGGTGGCCGCCACGGGCACCGACAGGAGCACGATGTCCGAGCCCGAGACCGCCAGCAGTGCCGACTCCGCCGACTGGTCGATGACGCCCAGCCGTACAGCCCGTTCGGTGGTCGAGGGCGACTTGCTGTAGCCGACCACGCGCCTGACCGCGCCGGCACGCTTGAGCGCGAGCGCGAATGACCCGCCCATCATCCCGCAGCCGATCACCGCAAGTTGGTTGAACATCAATGCACGTCGATCGGGTAGCTGCCGAGCACCTTGAAGAATGCGCATACCGCGCGCAGTTCGCGCAGCGCCGCGTCGATCTTCGGCTCGTCCGGGTGCCCTTCGATGTCGATGTAGAAGTAGTACTCCCACTGGCCCGAGCGAGCCGGGCGCGACTCGAAACGGCTCATCGACACGCCATGGGTCTTCAGCGGCACCAGCATGTCGTGCACGGCACCCGGGCGGTTGGGCACCGATACGACCAGGCTGGTGCAATCGTGTCCGGTGGCGCGCGGGCCGGGGTGGCTGTGCGGGTCGGCGACGATGACGAAGCGCGTGCGGTTGTGCGCGTCATCCTGGATCGCCGGGGCGACCACATGCAGCCCGAACTCGCTGGCGGCACGGTCGCTGGCAATGCCCGCCAGCGTGGGGTCGAGCGCGGCCAGGCGCGCGCCCTCGGCGTTGCTGGCCACCGGCCGGCGCTCGGCCTGCGGCAGCTGTGCCGTCAGCCAGCCGTGGCACTGCGCCAGCGCCTGCGGGTGCGCCAGCACCGCGCTGATGTCGGCCAGCGTGTTGTCGCGGCGAAGCAGGTTGTGGCGCACGAACAGGCTGGTCTCGCCGACGATCGCGAGGGGCGTGGTCAGGAACAGATCGAGCGAGCGCGCAACGCCGCCCTCGGTGGAGTTTTCCACCGGCACAACGCCGAAATCGGCCGCCCCCGCGGCCGTGCTGCGGAACACCTCGTCGATGCTGCGGCACGGCACACGCACGATCGATGAGCCGAAATAGCCCAGTGCAGCCAGTTCGCTGAAGGTGCCGGCCGGGCCGAGGAAGGCCACGCGCTGCGGCGCCTCGCGCGAGCGGCAGGCGGC
>JBBQOR010000231.1:0-4830 GCA_038331055.1 Burkholderiales bacterium | reverse complement strand
GCACCGGCGTGGACGTGGCGGCGCAGACGCTGGGCTGGCAGCTTCGCGTGGCGGTCGGCACGCCCGAAGTCGTGCGCGCAGGCGACTGGCAGGTCTTCGCCGGCTACAAGCGGCTCGAGCGCGACGCGGTGCCCGATGCCTTCACCGACAGCGACTTCCGGCTGGGCGGCACCGACGCCAAGGGTTACCTGCTGGGCGGCACCTACGGCCTGGGCAAGAACACGTCGCTGAACCTGCGTGTGCTGAGCGGCGACTCGATCAGCGGCCCGCCGCTGGCAGTCGACGTGATCCAGCTTGACCTCAACGTGCGCTATTGAACGCCGCCGCCCCGATGCGCGAGACACTGCTTCCGTCTGCGTTGCCGTTGCCGACCCTCGGACGTGCCCTCGTCGCCGGGATGGCCGTGGCGGTGCTGTGGTGCGGCCTCGTCCCCGCCCCTGCGTCGGCTCAACAGGACAAGAACACCGAACAGCAGCGTGCGGTCCGAAGACTGCAGTTGCAACTTCAGGCGGCGCAGCAAGAACTGCAGGCCGCGCAGTCGACCAAGGCGCAAAGCGACAGCGAACGAGAGGGCTTGAACAAGAAGCTGCAGGCTGAAAGACGCGCCGCGACCAAGCTGCGCCAGTCGTTGAAGCAGGCCGAGGACAGCAGGCTCGCGGTGGAGGCCGAGCGCAGCACGCTGGGCACGCGCGTGGCGGGTCTGCAGCAGCAACTGCTCGAGCAGCAGCGCACGGGCACCGATGCGCTGGCCGCCCGCTCACAAGCGCTCGAGGGCGCGAACCGCGCGCGCGAGACCTCTGATCGGCAGTGGCAGGTCCGCCTGGCCCAGCAAGTCACCCAGCTCGACGAGTGCAGCGCAAAGAACGATCGGTTGGTGGTGCTGGGGGCCGGGTTGCTGCAGCGCTACCGCGACAAGGGCCTGCGCGAGATCACACGACAGCAGGAGCCGTTGCTGGGCCTGGGCGACGTGCAGATGTTCAACCTGGTTCAGGACTACCGCGACAAGACCGACGCCGAGCGTTTTCGGCCCGCACCCGGACGTTGAACACCCGCCGCCGATGCCCCGCCCTGCAAGCGCCTCCAGGACCGCCGTGACCCGCCTGTCCAGGCGCAGCCATGGCCGGGCCGGTGCGCTTCGACTGCCGATCATCGGTCTGCTCGGTCTTCTAAGCGGCTGCGCCGGCACGGGCTGGCTGCCGTTCGTGCGCGAGCCGCCGCCGGCACCTGCGCTGTCGGCCAGCGGTCGGCCGCTGCAGTGGGGCGAAGCGCCTGGTGCCGGCAAGATGACGCCGGCCGATCTGGCCTACCGCATCGGGCCGGAAGACGGCCTGGAGATTGCGGTCTGGCGCGACGACACGCTGAAGTCCACCGTGCTCGTGCGCCCTGACGGCGGCATCTCTTTCCCGCTGGCCGGCGACATGATCGTCGCGGGCATGACCGCGGCTGATGTGCAGGCGGCGCTGACCAAGCGGCTGGAGCGCTTCCTGCCCGACCCGGTGGTCACGGTCACCGTGCTGCGCGTGGCGAGCTACCGCATCTACGTGCTCGGCCGGGTGAACAAGCCCGGCGACTATGCGCTGGGCCGCCGCATCGACGTACTGCAGGCGCTGAGCCTGGCTGGCGGACTGACTCCCTTCGCCGCCGAGGACTCGATCCGCGTGATCCGCCGCATCGACGGGCGCAACGTCGCACTGCCCTTCCAGTACTCGCGCGTGCGCAAAGGCACCGATCTATCGCAGAACATCACGTTGCAAAGCGGTGATGTGCTGTTCGTGCCATGACCCGCCGCGGTGCAGCGCCGATCAGGCTGGTCGGTGCAGTCGTCGGCATCGGCTTGCAGTGGACGGCCGCGGCACCGGCAGCAGCGGCACTGTGGACCGTCGACCACACGGTGCAGGCGCGGCTGGACCTCAACGACAACCCGGCGCTGGACGCGCGGCCTGGCGCGGCCAGCTTCAGACAGCAGTTCGGCGGCACGCTGGCCGCAGCGCGGCAGGCCGAGCACACCGCCACCCGACTGGACCTGTCGGCCACGCTCACCCACGCCGACCGGGACGCGCTGCCGCGGCGCGTCGGCGCCAGCCTGGGCCTGGGCCAGACCTGGAGCCACCCGCGCGATTTGGTCAACCTGTCGCTGCAGTGGCAGCAAACGCAGACCGACGACCCCAGCCGCGGCAGCCTCGACCTGGGTCTGGGCCGCGGCTGGCGCCGCGCACTGGCCGCAGGCGCCGGCTGGACGCATGCGCTGAGCGAGACGAGCGCGGTGCAGTGGAGCCTGAGCGCCGTCACCACGCAGCACGGCAGCAACTTGAGCACGGCCGTGGACTACCGCAACTCGACGCTGCTCGCCGGTCTGACACGGCGGCTCGACGAGCGCCTGACGCTGAGCCTGCAGGGCAGCAGCGCGCGCTTTCGCACGCTGCCGGATGGCAGCAGCAGCTCACGCACCGACAGCCTGGTGCTGGGCCTGTCGCAGGCCGGTGCCGACGCGTCGGTGGGGGTGCTCAGCCTCGGCCACTACCGCACGCAGCGCAGCAGCCGGGTGCTGCTGCGCGTGTGCCCGCTGCCGCCGTCTTTCTGCGACGCGGGGCTGGCTGAACCGCTGACCGTGCAGGGCCACGGACGCAGCCAGGAGCAGGGCTGGCAGTTCAGCGCCAGCCAGGTCTGGCGGACCGACGAGCGCGGTGATCTGCGGCTGGCGGCGTCGCGTGCGCTGGCACCGGCCGGCGTGGGCGTGGTGGCACGCTCGGACACCTTCAACCTGCAAGCCAGCCGCGCCCTGGGCGAGCAGCTCAGCGTACTGGCGAGCGCCGATCTCAACCGGGTGGTCTATCCCGGGCCGGCGGCCGGCGGCAGCGGGGCCCGGCCGCAGCTCGGCGTGCTGGCACTGGTGCTCTCGGCGCGGCTGGCCGAGAACCTGAGCCTGCAGGTGGGCGCGCAGGCGCGGCGCCTGCGCGATCCGCAGGGCGCGGCACGGGCGCAGTCCAACGGCCTGTGGATCAGTCTGGCCTTCGAGCCGCCGCGGCGCTACGCCCAGCGCTGAAGGCTCCAGCCATGTCCACGCTGCAGTACAACCCGTTCGTCGGCGCACCGCCGCTGGAAGACGCCGAGCGCAGCCTGGCCGACATCCTGCAGGTGCTGCGCCGCCGCCGCCAGGTGCTGCTCGGCGTGTTCGCCCTGCTGCTGACTGTCAGCCTGCTGGTGGCCTGGCTGCTGCCGTCGGTCTACCGCTCCACGGCCACGATCCTGATCAAGGAGCAGGAGATCCCGCAGGAACTGGTTCGCTCCACGGTCACCAGCTACGCCGACGAGCGCATCCAGGTCATCACGCAGCAGGTGATGACGCGCTCGACGCTGCTCGAGCTGGTCGAGCGCAATCAGCTCTACGGCAGCGACCGTCTGCGCGCCAGCAGCGAGGACATCATCGATCGCATGCGGCGCGACATCCGGATCACGCCGATCAGCGCCGACGTCACCGACCGCCGCACGGGCTCGCCGGTCAGAAGCACGATTGCCTTCACGTTGTCGTACGACAGCGAGGTGGCGGCCAACGCGCAGAAGATCGCCAACGAGTTGGTGACGCTGTTCCTCAACGAAAACGTCAAGAACCGCCAGCAGAAGGCGGCCGAGACCACCAGCTTCCTCGACGACGAGCTGGCGCGCATCAGCGACTACGTCTCTGGCCTGGAAGCCCGGCTGTCGGAGTTCAAGCGCCGCAACCAGGGCCGGCTGCCGGAGACGAACCTGGCCAACCAGGTGATCAGCGAGCGACAGCTGGCCGACCTGCAGCGGCTCGAGCGCGAGATCCTGTTCGTCGAAGAGCGCCGCCAGATGTTGCAGGCGCAACTGGCCGAGACGCGCCCCAGCGCGCCAGTGCAGGGCAGCGGCGGTGCGGTGCTCGAGCCCGAGGACCGGTTGCGCGCGCTGCAGGTGCAACTGATCAGCCTGACCGGGCTGTACAGCGACGACCACCCCGACGTGCGGCGCCTCAAGCGCGAGATCGCTGCCTTCAAGCAGGAGACCGGGCTGCAGTGGGACGCGGCCGACCGCGAGACCCGCCTGGCCGAACTGCGCAACACCCTGGCCACGCTGCGCCAGCGCTATTCCGACGAGCACCCGGATGTCGTCAAGCTCAAGCGCGCGTACGCCGGCGTCGAGAGCGCGATGCGCGCCGGCGCCGACAACCCGGCCTTGCCCAGGCCGTCGGTCAGCGCGCCGCGCCGGCCCGACAACCCGGCCTACATCAACCTGAACGCCCAGTTGCAGGGCAGCGCCGCGCAGGCGCAGGCGCTGCGTGCCGAGCGCGACGTCGTCAAGGCCAAGGTCGAGCAGATCGACCTCAGGCTGTCGCAGGCGCCGGAGGTGGAGCGCGAGTTCCTGGCGCTGTCGCGCGATCTGGACAGTTCACGCGCGCGCTTTCGCGAGATGCGCGAGAAGCAGGCCCAGGCGCAGGTGGCCGAGCAACTCGAACGCGGGCGCAAGGCGGAGCGCTTCACGCTGATCGAGCCGCCGATCTACCCCGAGAAGCCGCAGCGGCCCGATCGCGCGGCCATCGCCTGGATCGGCGTCGTGCTGTCGCTGCTGGCCAGCGTGGCCGTGGCGGCCCTGCGCGAGTCGCTCGACCAGGGTGTCTACGGCGTCAAGTCGGTGGCGCGCGTGACGCGCGTGCCCGTGCTGGCGGTGCTGCCGGCCGCGGCGCCGCGCGGCGCTGCGCGGGCCGGCCTGACCGGCCGCCTTTCAAACCGCCGCGTGGCCCAGGCGCTGGCCGTGCTGGCGCTGCTGATCGGCGCCGCCGGCCTTGCAGCGATGCACTACTTCGTCCTGCCGCTG
>JBBQOR010000230.1:0-4834 GCA_038331055.1 Burkholderiales bacterium | reverse complement strand
GGTCGGTGGTCTGCGTGCCGGGCAGCTGCGGCACGCCGCCGGCCGGGTTGATGGCCAGCCACTGGCCCGGGAAAGCCTCGCCCTCGGCGATCACCGCGCCGCGCAGCGTGATGCGGTAAAGCCCTGGTTTGAGCTCGAGGTTGTCGCGGATGTGCACCGACGGCGGCAGGAAGCCCACCTCCTGCGCGAACTTCTTGCGCACCCCCTTGATGCGCGCCAGCAGGTCGCCGGCATTGCCCTGCCCGCGGTTCTTGTCGACCAGCGAGATCAGCCGGTAGCCCACCTCCAGGCCCAGCGTGTCCACCGGGGCCAGGTCGTCCCAGCTGGCCTCGCCACCTTGCCCTGCGTCGGCAGCGGCGGCAGCGGCGTCGTTCGCCGGTTGTGCGGCCAGCCGCCGCTGGCGGCGCGTCAGCGTCCACGCCAGCGCGCCGAACGCGCCGCCGATGAGCAGGAAGACGAAGTGCGGCATGCCGGGCACCAGGCCCAGCGTGCCGATGATCACCGCCGCCACGCCGAGCGAGCGCGGCGAGTCGAAGACCTGGCTGCGGATCTGCGAACCGATGTCCTCCGACACGCCGACACGCGAGACCACCATCGCCGCGGCCACCGAGATCAGCAGCGCCGGCACCTGCGCCACCAGCGCATCGCCCACCGCGAGCAGCACGTAGGTCTTGGCCGCCTCGCCCGCAGGCATGCCGTGGCTGATCATGCCGATGGCGAAGCCACCGATGATGGTGATGAACAGGATCAGCAGCCCGGCCAGCGCGTCGCCGCGAACGTACTTGCTCGCGCCGTCCATCGAGCCAAAGAAGTCGGCCTCCTCGCCGACCTCCTGGCGGCGCTGGCGGGCCTGCTTCTCGTCGATCAGGCCGGCGTTGAGGTCGGCATCGATGGCCATCTGCTTGCCCGGCATCGCGTCCAGCGTGAAGCGCGCGCCGACCTCGGCGATGCGCTCGGCGCCCTTGGTGACGACGATGAAGTTGATGACCACCAGAATCGCGAAGACGATCAGGCCGACGGCGAAGTTGCCGCCGATCAGGAAGTGGCCGAAGGACTCGATCACCGCGCCGGCCGCGCCGGGGCCGTTGTGACCGTCCATCAGCACCACGCGGGTAGAGGCGACGTTGAGCGACAACCGCAGCAGCGTGGTCACCAGCAGCACCGTGGGCAGCGCAGCGAAGTCCAGCGGCTTGACCATCTGCGCCGCCACCATCATCACCACCAGCGCCAGCGCGATGTTGAAGGTGAACAGCAGGTCCAGCATGAAGGGCGGCAGCGGCAGCACCATCATCGCCAGCATCATGACGATGAACACCGGCATCGTCAGCGAGCGGATCATCGCCGCGTGCGGCGCGACGCGCGCGTTCAATGCGGCCATCAACCCGTTCACAGCTCAGGCTCCCGGCGTCCTGGCGCTGACGCTGGCGTTTGTGTTTGCGCCGGGTCCAGCTCGGGCGGCACCTCGGGCACCGGCGCCGGTGGTGTGGCGCCGCGCCCGCTGGCCTGGCGCAGCTGGAACACCCAGGCCAGCACCTGCGCCACGGCGCTGAACAGCGCGGCCGGGATCTCGCGGTCGACTTCGGCGTGGGCATACAGCGCACGCGCCAGCGGCGCGGCCTGCAGCACCGGCACGCCCGCTTCACGTGCGATGTCGCGGATGCGCAGGGCCAGCAGGTCGGCGCCCTTGGCCACCACGCGCGGCGCGGCCATCCGCGCCTCGTCGTATTTCAGCGCGACCGCGTAGTGGGTCGGGTTCATCACAACGATGTCGGCGCCGGGCACCGCGGCCAGCATGCGGCGGTTGGCCAGCGCGCGCATGCGGGCGCGGATCTTGGCCTTGATCTCGAGGTTGCCCTCGATGTCCTTGAACTCCTTCTTCACCTCTTCGTGGCTCATGCGCAGGCGGCGCAGCAGCATCTGGCGTTGCAGCGGCACGTCGATCAGTGCGAAGAGCAGCAGTGCAAAGCCCAGCAGCGCCAGACCGCCCAGCAGCACGTCGGCCGCCGAGGCCAGCGCGGCCGGCAGCGGCAGGCCCAGCAGCCCGGCAAAGCGCGGCAGCGATGACTGCAGGTAGAACCCGCCGATGGCGAAGAGCACCGACGCCAGCGCGACGGCCTTGAGCGCCTCGACCAGCTGCTGGCCGGAGAACAGGCGGCCGATGCCGGCAATCGGATCCAGACGCTGGAACTGCGGCGCCATCGCCTTCCAGGTGAAGTTCCAGCCGCCGGCCAGCACGCTGGCGGCCAGCGCAGCGAACGCCACGCCGGTGCCCAGCGGCACCACCAGCCACAGCGCCTGCACCACCAGCGCCGACAGCGTGGCAGACATCGACTGCGGGTCGGCCAGGGCTTGCGCTTCGATGCGCGCCGACCAGGCACTGACGAAGGGCGCCAGCGCGGCCAGCGCGACACCGCCGACGCCCAGCACCGTCAGGTGGCCCAGCTCACGCGAACGCGCAACCTGGCCCTCTTCACGGGCCTTGCGGATCTTGCGTTCGGTGGCGGGTAGCTGGCGGTCCTGTTCCTGGTCGGCCATGAGGGCGCGCTCGCTGGGAGAGAACCGTCATGCTGACCGCCGGGGCGCCGAACTTGAGCCCGATAAGCGGCACAAAGCGCCCCGTCTTCGGGGCGCTCTGCACACAGGGACGAAAGACTGGCAGCGAGCCGGAATCGGCCGCAGCACCGGGCTCAGAAACCCAGACTGGCCAGCAGGTCGTCGACCTCGTTCTGGTTGGCCACCACGTCGGTGCGGCGCTCGGGATTGACCACCGGGCCGTTCAGCGCGTTCGGGTCCACCTTGTGCAGCTTGTCCTGCGGCACCACCTGCACCAGCAGGCGCACCAGGCTGACCTCGAGATCGCCGGCCAGCGCCACTACCTTGGCCATCACCTGGCCGGTGAGATCGTGGAAGTCCTGCGCCATCATGATGTCGGTCAGGTGGTCATCCACGCGTGCAGTGCTGGCCTCGACCTCGCCGACGAAGTTCAGCACCGCGCCGCTCGCCAGGGCCTTCACCGGGTCGGCGGCCAGAGCCGCGGCCAGCTTGCGCGTCTCGGCGGTGATGCGCAGCTGCTCGGTCTTCGCCTGCTCGACCGAATTCAGCACCTTCTCTGCCGCCGCGGCGGTCTTGCCGGCCACGTATTGCAGCCGGCTGCGTGCGTCGGGCAGGCCTTCGGTGGCCAGCTGCAGCGCGGGCATCACGCCGAGCTGCTCCAGGGTGTCGTGCAGCAGGCGCGTCAGCGCGCCGATCTGCAGGAAGACGGTGGTCGTGTCGGCGCTCACTGGGACGCTCACAGCGGCGGGCTTGGCCAGGACTTCAGGGCTGTCGATCTTCATGCTGCTTCTCCGTGCCCGCTCAGGCGGTGGCCTGCAGCTTCTGCAGGATCTTCTGGACCTTGTCTTCCAGCGTCGCCTTGGTGAAAGGCTTGACCACATAGCCGGCGGCACCGCTCTGCGCGGCGAGCACGATGTCTTCCTTGCGCGCCTCGGCGGTGACCATCAGCACCGGAATGTGCTTGAGGCTGGGCTCGGCCTTGACCGCCTTCAGCAGGTCGAAGCCGTTCATGTTGGGCATGTTGATGTCGGAGACCACGAAGTCGAACTTCGAGGACTTCAGCATGCCGAGCGCGATGGAGCCGTCCTCGGCCTCCTCGACATGTTCGCAGCCCATCTCCTTGAGCAGGCCGCGCACGATGCGCCGCATGGTGGAAAAGTCGTCAACGACGAGGAAACGCATTTCGGAGTGTTGGCTCATGGCGGTACTCGGGCCTGGAATCTCTGGTTTATCGGCGCGGGGCGGGAAGAATTGAGGGCGTCGCCGACTCGGCATCGAGCGCCTCGGCCAGCTCGGGGGCGGTGCGGAAGAAGCGGTCCTCGGCAGCGCGGTTCATGACGATGATGCTGATGCGCCGGTTGCCCGGGGCGGCCGGGTCCTGGCGGTCGAAGGGCACGCTGGCGGCCAGCCCCTGCACACGCAGCGGACGGTTCTCGGGCATGCCGCCGGCCATCAGTTCGCGGCGAGAGGCATTCGCACGGTCGGCCGAGAGCTCCCAGTTGCTGTAGCCGCGGTCACCGCCGACGAAGGGCTGGGCATCGGTGTGGCCTTCCAGCGTCAGCCGGTTGGGCACCTCGCCGAGCACACCGCCGATCTCGCGCAGCAGCGTGCGCATGTAAGTCTCGACCACCGCGCTGCCGCTGGAGAACATCGGCCGGTTCTTCTTGTCGACGATCTGGATGCGCAGTCCGTCGCGCACCATCTCCAGCCGGATCTGCGGCGACATCAGCTTGAGCGTGGGGTTGCTCGCGATCTTCTCTTCGATCTTGCTCTTGAGCTCTTCGAGCTTCGCCACCTCGGCGCGGATCTGCTCGGCCTTGAGCTTGCGCAGGGTGATCTTGTCGTGCGTCGGATCGACGTCGCCGCGCTTGACCTGGCCTGTGGCGCGCGTCATGTCCTCGCCGCCGCCCTTGACCACGCTGGACGAGTCGCCCGAGCCCGAACCGCCGAGCATGGCCACCTTCAGCGGCGCCTGGAAGAAGTCGGCGATGCCCTTCTTGTCACCCTCGGTGGTCGAGCCCAGCAGCCACATCAGCAGGAAGAAGGCCATCATGGCCGTCACGAAGTCGGCATAGGCAATCTTCCACGCCCCGCCATGATGGGCGTTGTGGTGCTTCTTGACCTTCTTGATGATGATCGGCTGGTCGTAATTGGCCATGTCGGCGCGCCTCCCCTTCCCGCTTATGTCGACGCGGGAAGCTCCGCAGTGGCCGCGTCGATCTCGGCGAAGGTTGGGCGATCCTCCGACATCAGCATCTTGCGGGCGAACTCGACCGCCATC
>JBBQOR010000229.1:0-4836 GCA_038331055.1 Burkholderiales bacterium | reverse complement strand
GTGCGACCGATGCGAGCAGATGCACGTCCACGTAGCCGATGCCGCGTCCGTGCAAAGCATGCCGTTGGATGAATGCCAGGCACTCCGGCAGGCTGGCCGTCGGCGCCATCGGCAGCGTGGACAGCAGTGCCAACGTCAGCTCGCGGCGAGGCAACTGGCCGAGCGCGATCTCGCCCATCACATACGGGTGCATGACGATGGCCCCGCTCTCCAGCCGGGCTTTCATCTCAACGTCGCCCTGGCGCAGGTGTTCGACCCAGACCGAGGTGTCGGCCAGGATCATGGCGGGCTCAGCGCTTGAGCTTGACCGACCTGCCCGCCGCCTCACTGGCCGCTGGTGCCCGGCTGTGGACCAGTGACAAGCGACTGGCCGCCGCCGCCCAGCCGCTCGGCCTGCTGCACCAGCCGCACCTACACTGACGCTTGGGCACGGTGCGCAGCAGGCGCGCCCAGGACTAGCCCACGCCGGGGCAGCGCGGCGCACCCGCCGGCGTGAACAGCCTGCCGATCAGCCCCGCGCCGCCGCCGCCGGCCTGCAGCAGGCGCAGCCCCGCCGCCTCAGCGCGCAAGCCCACCGCGTGCGGCGGCTGCGACTGCAGCAGGGCACCGGCCACCTCGCCGTCGAACACCAGCGCCGGGGCGTTCGCGCCGCGCGTCTGCAGCGTGGCCGAGAAGCGCTGAAAGCGCTGGACGACTTCGAGGCTCGCGCCTTCGCTGCACCACAGCCCGCGCACCTGCGCCGGCACCGTCCACAGGTGCACGCGGCTGAGCTTGTCGCGGCCGATGGCCTTCGCGGGCACGACGATGGCGAGCGTGCGGTCGGGCAGCCAGTCACCCAGGTCCCAGTCATGGCTGACGATGCGCGTGCCGGGCTCGAGCGCCAGCAGCCGCGGGCGCAACTGCAGGTTGACCTCGGGCAGCAGGTACATCGTGATCACCGTGGCGCGCGACAGGTCGGTGGCAAACAAGTCCTGCTGGCGGAACTCTGCGCGCGCGGCCACACCGGCAGCGCGTGCGTTGTCGCGGCTCTTCTCGACCAACTGCGGCACGATCTCCACGCCCAGCCCCTGCGCGCCGAAACGCCGCGCCGCGGTGATCACGATGCGGCCGTCGCCCGAACCGAGGTCGATGACGAAGTCGCCTGCGCCGGTGCCGGCGAGCTCGAGCATGGCCAGCGTCACGCGGTCAGGCGTGGTGATGAAGGGCACTTCTTCCTGCGCGGCGGCAAGCGGTGGCCGCAAGGCGGCGGCAAGGTAGAACAAGACGCACAGGAGAAAGCAGCGCATGGTGCGTACGCTAAACCATCACCTATCCGCGGGGGGTGGGGCACGCGCCGATGGGCGCCGGCTTGGGCCGGGCGTAGACTGATCCCCACACAGGTGAGCGCCCAGGAGCGCCCCGGCTCCAGGAGACAGGCACCTTGCAGCGCACCGATACGGCCGACCCGGCGTACTTTCACAAAGTCGTCGATTGCCAATGGGCCTGCCCGGCCCACACCCCGGTTCCAGAGTACATCCGCCTGATCGCCCAGCGCCGCTACGCCGACGCGTACATGGTGAACTGGGCCTCCAATGTCTTCCCCGGCATCCTCGGCCGCACCTGCGACCGCCCTTGCGAGCCGGCCTGCCGGCGCGGCCGCGTCGAGGAAGAAAACACCGCCAAGCCCGAGCCGGTGGCCATCTGCCGCTTGAAACGCGTGGCCGCCGACCACAAGGGCGACATCAGCGCGCGCCTGCCCGCCGCCCTGCCCTTGAACGGCCGACGCGTGGTCTGCGTGGGCGCCGGCCCGGCCTCGCTGACGGTGGCGCGTGACCTCGCGCCGCTCGGCTACGAGGTGACGCTGATCGACGAGCAGCCCAAGGCGGGCGGTTTCATGTGGCAGCAGATCCCGCGCTTTCGCCTGCCCGAGAGCGTGATCGACGAGGAGACCGGCTACATCACGCAGATGCCGCATGTGCGCACACGCAGCAGCGAGCGCGTCGGCTCGATGGCGGCGCTGCTCGCCGAGGGCTTCGATGCCGTCTTCGTCGGCTGCGGCGCGCCGCGCGCGCGCGACCTGCAGATCGCCGGCCGCGCCGAGGCCGCCGCGCACATCCGCCTCGGCATCGAGTGGCTGGCCGCTGTTTCCTTCGGCCACGTGACGCAGGTGGCGCCGAGGGTGCTGGTGCTGGGCGGTGGCAACACGGCGATGGACTGCTGCCGCTCGGCGCGGCGGCTCGGCAGCAGCGACGTCAAGGTGCTCGTGCGCAGCGGCTTCGCGCAGATGAAGGCCAGCCCGTGGGAGAAGGAAGACGCGATGCACGAAGGCATCCCGGTCCTCGATTGGCACGTGCCGCAGGCCTTCGTGCACCAGTCCGGCCGGCTGACCGGCATGCGCTTCGAGGTGCGGCGCCCGGGCGAGCCGGTCACCGAGGTGCTGGTCGAGTGCGACGAGGTGCTCGTCGCGATCGGGCAGGAGAACGCCTTTCCGTGGATCGAGCGCGAGGTCGGAATCGCCTTCAACACCGTCGGCATGCCGCGGGTCGATGCGCAGAGTTACCAGTCGACACTGCCGCAGGTGTTCTTCGGCGGAGACGCAGCTTTCGGCCCGAAGAACATCATCACCGCCGTCGCCCAGGGGCATGAGGCGGCGATCTCTATCGACCTCTTCCTGCGCGGTGCCAGCCTGCGCGAACGGCCCTCGCCGATCGTCAATCTGATCTCGCAGAAGATGGGCATCCACGAATGGAGCTATGACAACGCGGTCTCTGACGACACGCGCTTCAAGGTACCTTGGGCGGCGGCCGAGAAGGCACTGGCCTCGATCAAGGTCGAGGTGGAGCTGGGCTTCGACCTCGCCACCGCCTACAAGGAAACCCAGCGCTGCCTGAACTGCGACGTGCAGACGCAGTTCACCGACCGCCTGTGCATCGAGTGCGATGCCTGCGTGGACATCTGCCCCACCGACTGCATCAGTTTCACCGCCAACGGCGAAGAGACCGAACTGCGCACGCGGCTGAAGGCCCCCGCGCCCGAGCTGACCCAGGCGCTGTACGTCAGCGGCGATCTGAAGACCGGCCGCGTGATGGTCAAGGACGAGAACGTCTGCCTGCACTGTGGCCTGTGCGCAGAACGCTGCCCGACCGGCGCCTGGGACATGCAGAAGTTCTTGCTCCACCCCGCGCAGGCGGGGGTGTCGGCATGAAACGAATCGAGGCCGTCAACGACTTCGTCGTCAAGTTCGCCAACGTCAACGGCTCGGGCTCGGCCTCGGCCAACGAACTCTTCGCCAAGGCCGTCATCCGCATGGGTGTGCCGGTCAGCCCGCGCAACATCTTCCCGAGCAACATCCAGGGCCTGCCGACCTGGTACGAGGCGCGGATCAGCGAGGCCGGCTGGCTGGGCCGGCGTGGCGGCATCGACCTGATGGTGGCGATGAACCCGCAGACCTGGGCCCAGGACGTGGCCGAGATCGAGCCCGGCGGCGTCCTGTTCTACGACAGCACGCGCCCGCTGCCGGCCAGCGCGCTGCGCACCGACGTGCTCACCCTCGGCATGCCGATCACCGAGATCTGCAACGCCACCTACGACGACCCGCGGCAGCGCCAGCTGTTCAAGAACATTCTCTATGTGGGCGCGCTGTCGCAGCTGCTGGGGGTAGAGGCGCCGGTCATCGAGCAGCTGTTCTCCGAGCAGTACCGGGGCAAGGAGAAGCTGCTCAGCGCCAACGTGCGTGCGCTGCACCTGGGGCGCGACTTCGCCGCCGAGCACCTGGCGGCCACTCCGTTCGGACTGCAGGTGCAGCGGCGCGACGCGGTCGGCCAGCGTATCCTGGTCGACGGCAACAGCGCCGCCGCGCTGGGCTGCGTGTACGGCGGGGCCACGGTCTGCGCCTGGTACCCGATCACGCCGTCGTCCTCGGTCGCCGAGGCCTTCCAGAAGTACTGCGAGAAGTACCGCACCGACGCCGACAGCGGCGAGCGCCGCGTCGCCATCGTGCAGGCCGAGGACGAGATCGCCTCCATCGGCATGGTGGTCGGCGCGGGCTGGAACGGCGCGCGCGCCTTCACCGCCACCTCGGGCCCAGGGGTCAGCCTGATGACGGAATTCATCGGCCTGGCCTACTTTGCCGAGATTCCGGCCGTCATCGTCAACGTGCAACGCGGCGGGCCGTCCACCGGCATGCCCACGCGCACCCAGCAGGCCGATTTGCTGGCCTGCGCCTATGCGTCGCACGGCGACACCCGGCATGTGCTGCTGCTGCCCGAGGATCCGCTCGAGTGCTTCACGATGGCGGTCGAGGCGCTCGACCTCGCCGAGCGGCTGCAGACGCCGGTGTTCCTGATGACGGATCTGGACATCGGCATGAACCAGCGCCTGAGCCAGCCCTTCGGGTGGGACGACGCGCGCCGCTACGACCGCGGCAAGCTGATGAGCGCGGTCGATCTCGACGCCGGACGCGACTTCGGCCGCTACAAGGACGTCGACGGCGACGGCATCCCCTGGCGCACGCTGCCGGCCACGCACCCCGGCAAAGGCGCCTACTTCACCCGCGGCACCACACGCGACCCCTATGCGCGCTATTCCGAGGCCGGGCCGGACTATGTCTACAACGTGCAGCGGTTGCTGAAGAAGTTCGCCACCGCCGCCACGCTGGTGCCAGCGCCGATCGAGCGGCCGGCAGCGCAGCCGACGCGGCAGGGTGTGCTGTACTTCGGCAGCACCGCGCCGGCGATGGACGAGGCGCTGACGCTGCTGGCCACGCAGGGCCTGGCGCTGGACGCGATGCGGCTGCGCGCCTTCCCCTTCGCCGACAGCGTGGCGCGCTTCATCGCCGCGCACGACCGCGTCTTCGTC
>JBBQOR010000228.1:0-4856 GCA_038331055.1 Burkholderiales bacterium | reverse complement strand
GGCGACGCAGCGCGCCGGCGGCCAGATCAACCACCTGCGCCTCACCCAGCGTGGGCGGCAGCAGATGCAGCCGCAGCGGCCCGCCCTCGAGCAGGTGCCAGACCTCGTCGGACGCCACCCGATGCCAGGCCGAGCGCTGGCCGGCGGCGAGCAGGAAGTCGATCGTCGTCAGCGCCGCGCGGGCACCGCGGCCGTCGTTGGTCTGTACCGTGGCACCGGAGCGGAACACTTCGCGGTAATGGCCGCCTTCCGGGTGCGGCTGCAGCCCCAGTTGCTGGATCAGCGCAGCGGCCGTGGTCTGGGCCATCAGGCTCAGCCGCGAACGTCGGCCACGGCCTCGGCGCCGAAGCCGGGCCGCTCGAGAAAGGCCAGCACCTTGACCGCAGCCTGCGCCGGCGAATCGAGCTGACCGCTGCTCTTGAGCGCGGCAAAGCGCGGCTGCTCGGCGAAGCGTGCGGGGTCGCTCTGGCGCAGTTGAACCTGCATGTCGGTATCGATCACGCCAGGCGCCAGCGAGAGCACCTGCACGCCCTCCAGCGCCAGCGCACGTGACAGGTGATCCATGCCGGCCTTGGCCGCGCAATACACCGCGCTGCCCGCCATCGCGCGGCGGCCCAGACCCGAGCTGATGTTGAGCACACGCCGCGCCGTGCCCCAGCCGGCGGTCGCGTGCAAGAAGGCGGCGCTGAGCAGCACCGGCGCTTCCAGGCCGGCGCGCAGCGCAGCGCTGATGTCGGCCGGCGCGGTGTCGGCCAGCGGCGCCGGTGGGGTGATGACGCCGGCGTTGTTGATCAGCACCGCCGGCTGCGGTACCTGCGCCTGCAGCCAGGCCTGCAGTCGCTGCGCCACCGGCAACGGATCGGCCAGGTCGACCGCCCACTGCTCGAGCGTCGCGGCATCGTGGCCGTCGGCCAGCGCCGCGTTCGGCTGGCGCGAGAGCGTGAGCAGCCGGTGGCCCTGCTGCAGCAGTTGCTGCGCCATCGCCAGGCCCAGGCCGCGTGAGGCCCCCGTGAGGATGATCAATGTGTGGTCCATGGCCGCCAGCTTACGCCAGCCACGGCGTCGCCGTGCCCATTGCTCAGAACGGCGCGGGCGAGTCCAGCACCAGCGCGGCACCGCTGACGGGGTGGGCCAGGGCCAGCCTCGTGGCGTGCAGCATCAGCCGCGCGGCGCCGTCCGCCGGGCCATACAGCGCATCGCCCACGATCGCGTGGCCGATGGCCGCCAGGTGCACGCGCAGCTGATGCGTGCGGCCGGTCAGCGGTTGCAGCCCGAGCCGGGTGCGGTCGCCGGCCACGTCGCGCCCGAGCACGCGCCAGTGGGTGAGCGCGGGCTTGCCGCCGAGCATGTCGACCTGCTGGCGCGGCCGGTTCGGCCAGTCGGCCGCCAGCGGCAGCTCGATGCAGCCGTGGTCCTGCGCCGGCAGTCCATGCACCCAGGCGATGTACTGCTTGTCCACCTGCCGCTGCGCGAAAGCGATCGACAACGTACGCTGCACGGCCGCGCCGCGCGCGAACAACATCAGCCCGGAGGTGGCCTGGTCCAGCCGGTGCACCACCTGGGCATCAGGCCACAGCGCCTGCACGCGTGTGGTCAGGCAGCGCGGCTCCTTGCGACCAGGCACGGCCAGCTCGCCGGCCGGCTTGTCGGCGGCGATCAGGTGGTCGTCCAGGTGGATCGGCGTCATGCGTCGTGGGCCCGCCACGGTGTTGGGGTTCGGCAGCGGGATCTTCGCGGCGCGGCCTTGACGGGCGCGGCAGCGCACGCGCACAGTGCGCTTTCCGATCCACTGCTGCAGGAGGCCTCCATGATGACCCAGGACACCCTTGACCTGTCGGCGGCCCACCTGCGCGTGAGCGCCCGGCCCGGCTCACGCTGAAGCTTTCTGCTGCGCGGATTGCGCAGCCTGGACAGTGAGCCCTTCCGCCGCGGGCGCGTGAGCGCAGCCGCCGCCGACATTCCCTGAACTGAGCCCACCGCTGGCCGAATGGCCTGCGGTGTTCATCGCGCGCCGCCCTGGCGTGGCGCGCGCTCGCACGGAGTGAATGCACTGCCATGATCGACTCTCACACCTTGCAGCGCCTGCAGGCCATCGGCCTGGGCCCGCTGCTTCACGGCGGGCTGCTGACGCAGCCGATGGACGACGACGCGCCGTTCCTGTTGCGCGTCAGCGAAGTGCAGCGCGATGCGCTGCGACTGCACGACGGCGAGCGCGAGCACGCCGCGCGGGCCCACCCGTCGCTGCTGCACGCGCTGGCCGAAGCCGGCGATGCGCTGGCGGTCGGCGACTGGGTGTTTGCCGGGCGCAATGCCCATGCGCAGTGGTGGGTGCACAAGCGTCTGCCGCCGGCCACGCAGTTGGCACGCCGGTTGCACGACGGGCGCGACAAGGTCACCCGCGTGCCGATCGTCGCCAACGTCGACACCGCGCTGTTGGTGATGGGGCTGGACGCCGACTTCAACCTGCGTCGGCTCGAGCGTTACCTCGCGCTGGTGCGCCATGCGGGCATCGGCGCCGTCGTGGTGTTGACCAAGGCCGACCTGTGCGAGGACCCGCCGGTCCGGCTGCGCGCGGTGCAGGCGCTGCTGCCGGCCGACATCGCCGCGCTGGCGGTGGATGCACTGCACGACGACCTGCGCGCACCGCTGGCGGCCTGGTTGCGGCCCGGGCAGACACTCGTGCTGCTGGGCTCCAGCGGCGCCGGCAAGAGCACGCTGACCAACGCGCTGCTGGGCCGGGTGGTGCAGGACACGGGTGCCACGCGCCATGGCGATGGCCGCGGACGTCATACGACCACCTCGCGCTCGCTGCATCTGGCCGAAGGCGGCGCCTGCGTGATCGACACGCCGGGCCTGCGCACGCTGCGCCTGGACGGTGACGACGGCGCGCTGGATGCCGTGTTCGGCGACATCGCGCGGCTCGCGCTGCAGTGCCGCTTCCGCGACTGCCGGCATGTGCACGAGCCCGGCTGTGCGGTGCGCGACGCTGCGCCGCCCGAGCGGCTGCGCAGCTACCACAAGCTGCAACGCGAGGCGGCGCGCGACACGCAGAGCGCGCTCGAGCGCCGACGCGAGGTAGGGGTGCAAAAAGTGCGGGCGCGGCTGGCGCGTGGGCGCATCGCGGCCAAGCGGGGATGAAACTCGATTACAATGCGGGCACAGACAGAAATACAGGACCGTTTTTTCAAGGTCTTCAGCTTTACCGCCCGCGCACCTGCCCGGGCAGGCCCGGTTCGAATCCCCCTGGTTGATGTTCCCGTTGCTCTTCTGTTCGCGTCGCGATGGTCGCTGCGCGAGTCATTTGTTCAACTTTTGGAATATCAGTCATGGATAACGCATCGCAGATGGGCACCGTCAAGTGGTTTGACGACGGCAAGGGCTACGGCTTCATCACGCCCGAGCAAGGCGGCAAGGATCTTTTCGCCCACTTCAGCGAAATCAAGACCGGCGACGGCTTCAAGTCGCTGCAGCAGAATCAGCGCGTGGAGTTTCAGGTCAAGCAAGGCCCCAAGGGTCTGCAAGCCGCGAACATCCGCGCGGTCTGATCACCCGCTGATGCACTGACCCTCCGGGGTCGGTGGACGAAGGGGCGCTCAGGCGCCCCTTTTTTTTCGTTTCTGCGCCATGGGCGTCCCGTTTCATTCGCGCGCCGCCTGCTTGCCGCTGCTGACCGAATGATCGTGCTACGCCAGCGCCGGGAATAGCCGCCGCCACAGCAGCGCCACCGCGCGTGCCACGCCGCCGCCCCGGCGACGAAGATGAGCCCCCGATCGGTGGCCTCGCGATGATCGCGCCCTTTAGGCTGGTAGCGCTGAAGGCGGGCGCCAGCGGCCGGCTGGTCCAGCCGCCGGCGACCGCGGCCCAGGAAAGACCGAGGCCACGAGCATCGCTGCCAGGCAGGCGTCGAGGAGGGTACCTGGATGAAGCGCTGGCGCTGGAGCCGGCCGACCGTGCCGCCCGGGTCGAGCGCCTGCCTGCAGGGCGTCGCCATCATTCGAAACACGCCGAAACCGGTCTGAAAACACTTTGCGCCTGCTCGGCGCGAGCATCGCTTCACCCCCAACCCACGGAGTGAAACCATGAAGAACTGGATCAATCGCAGCCTCATCGCCCTCGTCGGCGCCACGGTGCTGGCCGGCGGCCTGGCCGCCTGCGGCCATCGTGAACACCGCGCGGCCTTCGGCCAGGTGAGTGTCGAGGACGCCGCCAAGTGGCGCGCTCGGCTGATCGAGCGTGCGGGCAAGGAACTGCAGCTCGACGAGGCGCAGCGCGCGCGCCTGGGCACGTTGTTCGACAAGCTGAACGAACAGCGCGGCGCGCTGGTCGGCAGCACCACGGACCCGCGCGCCGAGATGCGTGCTCTGGTGGCCGGCGAGCGTTTCGACCGCAGCCGCGCGCAGGCGCTGGTCGGCGAGAAGACCGACGCGTTGCGCGGCAAGAGCCCTGAAGTGATTGCCGCCGCGGCCGACTTCTACGACGGCCTGAACGCCGAGCAGCAGGCCAAGGTGCGCGCTTTCATGGATCGGCGCAGCCGCTGGCACCGCGGCTGATGGCAGGATGCGGTATGCACCGTATCCTGCTGATCGACGACGACGAGCATCTGGCGGCGCCGCTGGCCGAGTACCTGCGGCGTTTCGACCTGCAGTTGGCGTCGTCCGCGACGCCAGCCGCCGGCCTGGCGCGGTTGCGCGCCGAGGCCTTCGACGCCGCCATCCTGGATGTCATGCTGCCGGGCATGGACGGCTTCGAGTTGTGCCGCACCATCCGCCGCGCCGGTGAGCCCTTCAGCGACATCCCGATCGTCATGCTCACTGCGCGCGGCGAACTCACCGACCGCGTGGTCGGGCTGGAACTGG
>JBBQOR010000227.1:0-4889 GCA_038331055.1 Burkholderiales bacterium | reverse complement strand
GGCGACGAGCAGGCCGACCTGAGCGTGCACGGCGGCCTGACGAAGGCGGTCTACGCCTACGGCGCGCAGCACTACCCGTTCTGGCAGACAGTGCGCGCGCAAGCGCGCGTGGCGCTGTGGGACGGCGCGCAGGAACCCGGCGCGATGGGCGAGAACCTCACCATCGAAGGTCTGGACGAGGCCGCGCTGTACATCGGCGACCGGCTGCGCCTGCCGCGCTGCGTGCTGGCCGTCAGCGAGCCGCGCATGCCCTGCTTCAAGTTCAACGCGGCGATGGGCTTCGCGCAGGCCTCGAAGATGATGGTGCAGTCGGGCTTCAGCGGCGCCTACCTGGCGGTGATCGAGCCGGGCACGGTCGAGGCCGGCGAGGCGGTGGAGCTGCTGCCCGGCCCGCGCGAGGTGGGCCTGCGCGAACTGTTCCGCGCCCGCGCCCGCAGCTGAACGCTGCAGCTTGACCAGGAAGTCAGCGCGGCGCGTCGGCGAGCGCCGGGTCGTCGGTGCAGCCCTGGGCGCCGCCGCTGTAGAAGGCGGCGCGATCGGAAATGCGCCCGCCGCGCGCGTGCACGGCGCGGGTGATGCGCGCTGCCAGCCCGGCACCTGCTCGGCGCTGTGGCCTCGCTGACGATCAGACCGGCGCCATGAACATGCGGGTGGCGAGATAAATTTCGCCGACTCGAAGCGGGCTGAAAAGATCGGGCATGGGGAGCGAGGCCAACCCGACGCAGCGACGGTACCGCGCTTCGCGTCGCCCGCCACGGCACGCGTGGGAAGATGCCGGCCATGCTTGCCTACCGCCACGCCTTCCACGCCGGCAACCATGCCGATGTGCTCAAGCATGTCGTCCTGGTCGCCGTGCTGCGTCACATGAACCTGAAGGACAAGGGCTGGCGGCTGGTAGACACGCACGCTGGCGCGGGCGGTTATTCGCTGCGCAGCGACTACGCGCGCAGCCGCGCTGAGTGGGAAGACGGCGTCGGGCGCCTGTGGGCGCGCGCCGACTTGCCGCCTGCGGTGGCCGACTACATGGCGCTGGTGCGCGCCTTCAACACCGACGGCCAGCTCGTCCAGGTGCCCGGCTCTCCGGCGCTGGCGCAGACGCTGAGGCGCGCGCAAGATCAACTGCGGCTGTACGAACTGCACCCCACCGACCACCGCATCCTGGCCTCGTACGTGGACGACACGCCCGGCGTGGAGACCAAGATGAGCGACGGCTTCGAGGCGCTGAGGTCCACGCTGCCGCCGCCGACGCGCCGCGGTGTGCTGCTGATCGACCCCAGCTACGAGATCAAGACCGATTACGGCCGCGTGGTGGCCGCCCTGCGTGAGGCGCTGGAACGTTTTGCCGACGGCACGGTGGTCATCTGGATGCCCCAGTTGCAGCTGCTCGAAGCGGTCAAGCTGCCGCAGCGGCTGCAGGCGGTGGCCGATGCGCAGGCCAAGCGCGGCTGGCTGCTGGCCGGGCTGACGCTGGCGCGCGCCGACGCCCGGGGCTTCGGCATGCTGGGCAGCAGCGTCTTCGTCGCCAACCCGCCGCATACGCTGCAGGCCACGCTGAAGCCGGCGCTGCCGTGGCTGGCGCAGGTGTTGGCGCAGGTGGAGGGCGCGACGCACCAGTTCAAGCAGGGGCGCGGCGCGGCTTGATGCCTTACCAGCCCCTCCAGCCCCTCCAGCGCGCCCGGCAGCACCCGGTCAACCCGCTGTGCTGACCGAAGAAGAAGCCGCCCGGGTTCGAGAGTCGGTCGAACGCGTGGCGCAGCGCGCCAACGAGACTATCGCCCAGGCCGACACGGCCTGGCGCGCCGTGCTCTTCATCGATGTGCTGCACGAGAACCTGGACCGTGTCGCCCAACAGGTGGACGCCACGCAGCCGGCCATCGCGTGCAAGGCCGGCTGCGCCTGGTGCTGCAGCCGCCGGGTGGAAGTCAACGAGGCCGAAGCGCTGCGCCTGGCGCACCACCTGCGCGGCCTGGAAGCCGGGGTGCAGCGCGAGCTCACGGCGCGCCTTCAGCACATTGCCCGGGTGCGCGCCGTGGCCGGTACTCGCCATGTGCCCGAGCCCTGCGCGCTGCTCAAGGACAACCTGTGCTCGGTGTATGCGATCCGGCCGGCAGTCTGCCGCAAGGGGCATTCACTGTCCGAGCAGGCCTGCGCCACGCGGGCGCAGACCATCCCGCAGAACCTCACGCGGTTGTTGCACAGCGAGGCCCTGATTGCCGGCACCCACGCCGGCTACCAACGCAATCAGTTGCGAGCGTCGAGCCATGAACTGTCGGCCGCCGTGCTGGCGGCGCTGGGCAACGAACACGCGCTTGATGACTGGTTCAGCGGCCAGCCGCTGCTGGGCACGGTGGCCCCGGATTCGCCTGCCTCAAGCGCCGCTTAGGCGCCCCGGCCTGCAACCATCGGTTCGGGTCGCAGGCGCGCGTCGGCCAGCAAGTGCGCTGGCGAGTGATCTCGAGCCCGCCGTCGTGTACGCTGCCGCGCCGAGATCACCGCCTGGAGCCTGCTATGCATGATTTGGACCGAGCCGGTCGTCTGGTTGGGGCGCTGACCCTGGCGCAGATTGCCGGCGGCGTGCTCGTGAACCTCGTGCTCACGGCGCCCCTGTCCGGCGAACCCGGCTTTTTGGTCAACGCCGCGGCCCATTCGGCGCAGATCGCGGCCTCGGTGCTGGTGGCAGCGGCCGAGCGTGAGTCGATCCAGGGGCAGCGGCTGTTGGTGGCCTCGGCACGCAACGCGGCGCACTACATCAACCTGATCGTCGGCGGCCTGATGCTGCTGGTGTTTCATCTCGCTCTGTACCGTTCGGCGCTGGTGCCGCGGGTGCTGGCTGCCTTCGGCATCGCCGCCGCGCTGCTGCAGATGGCCGCAGTGGCGATGCCGCTGTTCGGCCGCGAGATCGTCTTCCTGATGCTCGCACCGGTCGGTCTGGTGCAGCTGGTGCTCGGGCTGTGGCTCCTCGCCCGGGGGTTCCGCCAGTCGCCCGATGCGGGCAGCAGTCGGTCTGTCTGAGCCTGCATTCGGCTTAGCATCGCCCGCTTCGTCCCCGGGCTAATTGTCCGGCCCGGGACGGATGAGCAGACTGGGAACCGCCGCGATGGCACTGCAACTGTTGATCGGCAACAAGAACTACTCGTCGTGGTCGATGCGACCTTGGGTGTTGATGCGCCAGCTCGACCTGGATTTCGAGGAAATCAAGCTGCGTTTCGACTTTGCCGATGGCTCGCCCTTTCGACAGGCCGTGGCCCGCTACAGCCCGGCCGGCACGGTGCCGGTGCTGATGGTGGACGGCCTGGCGGTTTGGGACACACTGGCCATCGCCGAGGTCTTGCATGAAGCGTTTCCGCGCGCCGGCATCTGGCCTGCCGACCCGCAGCAGCGGGCCCGCGCGCGCAGCCTGTGCGCCGAAATGCATGCCGGCTTCAGTGCGCTGCGCAACCTGTGCCCGATGAACATCGAAGCGCGGCTGCCCGAGGTCGGTGCCCGGCTGTGGTCAGAGCACGACGCGCTGCGGCGCAACGTGGCCCGCATCGAACAAATGTGGGCCGATGCGCTGCAGGCCAGCGGCGGGCCGCTGCTGTTCGGCGCCTTCAGCGCGGCCGATGCCTTTTACGCGCCGGTGTGCCTGCGGCTGAAAAACTACGCCTTGCCGATGTCCTACACCACCCGCACCAACGTCGAGCGGGTCATCACACTGCCCGGCGTGCAACGCTGGATCGACGACGCGCTGGCCGAGGCCGACTTTCTTGACTTCGAAGAGCCTTACCGCCAGCGGCGCAACTGACCTGGCCCCATGGCAGATGCGCCGCAGCCCTGCATGACCGGCAGCTTTTACGTGGTGGGCGGCGCGGTGCGCGACGCCTTGCTCGGCTTGCCCGCCAGCGACCGTGATTGGGTCGTCGTCGGCAGCACACCCGAAGCACTGCTGGCCGCAGGCTACAAGCCGGTGGGCAAGGACTTTCCGGTCTTTCTGCACCCGCAGACCGGCGAAGAAGTGGCCTTGGCGCGCACCGAGCGCAAGACCGGCCCCGGCTACAAGGGATTTGCCGTCCACTTTGCGCCCGGCGTCACGCTCGAAGAGGACCTGGCGCGCCGCGACCTGACCATCAATGCGATGGCGCAGGACCGACACGGCGCGCTGATCGACCCGCACGGTGGCCAACGCGATCTGGCCGCCGGCGTGCTGCGCCATGTCTCCGATGCCTTTGCCGAAGATCCGGTGCGTTTGCTGCGGCTGGCGCGGTTGGCAGCGCGGTTTCCGCAATTCCGCGTGGCCGAAGAGACCAGCGCACTGCTGCGCCGCATGGTCGACGATGGCGAGATCGATGCCCTGGTGCCAGAACGTGTGTGGCAAGAGCTGGCGCGTGGGCTGATGGAGCAGCGGCCGGGCCGCATGCTCGAGGTCTTGCGGGCTTGTGGTGCGCTGGCCCGGCTGCTGCCCGAAGTCGACCGGCTGTGGGGCGTGCCGCAGCCACCCGAACACCACCCCGAGGTCGATACCGGCGTGCACCTGCTGGCCGTGCTGGCGCAGTGCGCTCGGCTGCAGGCGCCGCTGCCCGTGCGCTGGGCCTGTCTTTGTCACGACCTTGGCAAAGGCACGACGCCACGTGCCGATTGGCCGCGCCACATCGGCCACGAACAGCGCAGTGCGCGGCTGGCGCACGCCGTGGCCGAGCGCTTGCGTGTGCCGCGCGACTGCCGTGAACTGGCCGACGTGGTGGCCCGCGAGCACGGCAACGTGCACGCCAGCGGCGCGTTGGGTGCCGCCGCCTTGTTGCGCTTGCTGGAGCGCTGCGATGCACTGCGCCGGCCCGAGCGTTTTGCCCAGGTCTTGCTGGCCTGCGAATGTGACGCGCGGGGCCGTCACGGGCTGGAAGATCGTGCCTACC
>JBBQOR010000226.1:0-4926 GCA_038331055.1 Burkholderiales bacterium | reverse complement strand
CCCAGGCGTCGACATGGCGCAGGTACAGCGGCGTGAAGCCGAAGCGCAGCACGTCCGGGGCGCGGAAGTCGCCGATCACGCCGCGCGCGATCAGCGCCTGCACCACCGGGTAGGCCATCTGCAGGTGTGCAAAGCAGACCTGGCTGCCGCGCTCGGCATCGTCGCGCGGCGAGACCAAGGTGAGTTGCGGGCAGCCCGCTTCGACCTGGTCGGCGAACATCCGCGACAGCGCCAGCGACTTGGCGCGCAGTGCCGCCATGCCGCCCAGCGGCTCGGCGGCCAGCAGCGTATCGACGCCGCACTCCAGCGCAGCGACCGAGATCACCGGCGGCGTGCCCACCAAGTAGCGCGCGATGCCGGCGGCCGGCCGGTACGCGGGAGTGAACTCGAAGGGCGCGGCATGTCCGATCCAGCCCGCCAGCGGCTGCCAGAAGCGCTCGACGTGGTCTGGGTGTACCCAGACGAAGGCCGGTGCGCCAGGCCCGCCGTTGAGGTACTTGTAGCCGCAGCCGACGGCGAAGTCGGCCTGCTCCCCGTGCAGGTCCACCGGCACCGCGCCGGCCGAATGCGCCAGATCCCAGATCACCAGCGCGCCGGCTTCGTGCGCCATGCGGCTGAGCGCGGCCATGTCGTGCATGCGGCCGGTGCGGTAGTTGACGTGAGTCAGCATCAACACGGCCACACGGTCGTCCAGCGCGGCGGGCAGGGCCTCTGGGGTGTCGACGAGCTTCAGCTCGAAGCCGCGCGCGCGCGCGAGCGCCTCGGCGATGTAGAGGTCGGTCGGGAAGTTGCTGCGCTCGGAGACGATGACGCGGCGGGCGGACGAATCATCCTGGGCCAGCGTCAGCGCCGCCGACAGTACCTTGAACAGGTTCACCGAGGTCGAGTCGGCCACCACCATCTCGCCCGGCCGCGCGCCCACCAGCCGCGCGATCTTGTCGCCGATGCGCTGGGCCAGCGTCATCCAGCCGGCGCTGTTCCAGCTGCGGATCAGGCCGGTGCCCCATTCCTGCTCGATCACCTGCTGCACGCGCGCCGCAGTGGCGCGCGGCAGCACGCCGAGCGAGTTGCCGTCCAGATAGATCAGGTCGGGTGGCAGCACGAACGCATCGCGCAGCGGCGCCAGCGGGTCGGCGGCGTCCAGCGCCAGGGCATGCGATCGGGGCAGCGATCGGGGCAGCGATTGGGCCAGCGGTCGGGCCAGCGGTCGGGTCATGGTCACGACAAGCTCCTGAGCACCGCGCGCACCGGCGACGCGTCGGCGCTCGTCAGTTTCAGCGGCAGCGCGATCAATTCGTAGTCGCCCTCGGGCACCTGGTCCAGCCACAGGTTCTCGAGCACGCGCAGGCCGCGGCGGCGGATCACCTGATGGCTGGCGAGCAACTTGCTGTCGGCCGGGTCGATGCTGGCGGTGTCGATGCCCACCAGCCGCACGCCCAGATCGGCCAGGCGCTCCACCGTCTCGGGCGCGTAGGCGGCCAGCATGGGGTCGAAGTGTTGCAGCGGCGCCTCGGCGTAGGTGCGCACCAGCACGCGTGGCGGCATCGCCTGCGCCGCGTGCGCCAGATGCGCCCACTGCACCAGCGGCCCGCAGCCGATGGCGTGGATCACCCGGCAGGTGCCGAGGTAGGGCTCGAGGTCGAGCGCGCCGATGGCGGCACCCTCGTCGTCGTAGTGCAACGGCGCGTCGGCATGCGCGCCGGTGTGCGGCGACAGGCGCAGCGTGCTGACATTGACCGGGCAGCCGGGGCCGATGCGCGCAGACCACTGCAGATCGAAGGCGGTGTCGCCCGGGAACACGGGCGCCCCTGCGGCCACCGGCGGCGAAATGTCCCACAGCATGCGCGTGCCCATTCGAGGGATGATAGGCGCGCGGGTTGACGGCCGCGGGATGCGGCCGAAGAATCGGCCATGGCCCCGACCCCGCTGACCGCCCACCTCGACACCTTCGCGCGCGAGCACCTGCCGCCCGCGGACCAACTTCCCGAGCTGCTGTTCGAGCTGCCCGAGTTGCAACAACTGCCCCTGCGGCTGAACTGCGCCACCGAGTTGCTGACTCGCCGCGTCGCTGCCGGCGACGGCGAGCGCCCCTGTGTGCTCGGCGAAGACCCTGGCGGCGGCCTCATCCGCTGGAGCTACGCCGAGCTGCTCGAGCGCGCCGACCGCATCGCCGGTGTGCTGGTCAACGAACTCGGCCTGGTGCCCGGCAACCGCGTGCTGCTGCGCGGCGCCAACTCGCCGATGCTGGCGGCCTGCTGGTTCGGTGTCGTCAAGGCCGGCGGCATCGCAGTGGGCACGATGCCGCTGCTGCGTGCCGGCGAGCTGACGACCATCGTGCACAAGGCCCACGTCTCGCACGCGCTGTGCGACGCCCGGCTGCTTGACGAATTGCAGCGCGCACGGCCCGAATGCCCGACGCTGAAGCATCTGCTGACTTTCCAGGGCGGCGAGCTCGAGCAGCGCATGGCGGCCCAGCCCGCGCGCTTCGACGATGTGGACACCGTCGCCGACGACGTCTGCCTGATGGCCTTCACCAGCGGCACCACCGGCGTGCCCAAGGGCACGATGCACTTCCACCGCGACCTGATGGCTTCGCTGCACTGCTGGCCACCGCATGTGCTGAGGGCCGGCGCTGACGACGTGTTCATCGGCAGCCCGCCGCTGGCCTTTACCTTCGGCTGCGGAGGATTGCTGCTGTTTCCGCTGGCCGTCGGCGCCAGCACTGTGCTGCTGGAGAGGGCCACGCCGGATACTTTGCCGGTGGCCATCGCACGCCACCGGGCCACGGTGCTGTTCACCGCGCCCACCTCGTACCGCGCGATGGCCCACGCGATCAGCCAGGGCGCCGCGCATGACCTGGGCAGCCTGCGCAAGTGCGTCAGCGCCGGCGAGGCGCTGCCGGCCGCGACGCGCACGTTGTGGCGCCAGACCACCGGCATCGAGATCATCGACGGCATCGGCTCGACCGAGATGTTCCACATCTTCATCAGCGCAGACGAGGCACATGCACGCGGCGGCGCCACCGGCTTCGTTGTGCCCGGCTACCGCGCCGCGGTGCTGGACGAGGCGGGGCACGAAGTGCCGCGCGGGCAGGTCGGCCGGCTGGCGGTGAAGGGCCCGACCGGCTGCAAGTACCTGGGCGACGAACGCCAGCGCCAGTACGTGCAGGCGGGCTGGAACATGACCGGCGATGCCTACCTGATCGACGAGGACGGGCAGTTCGTCTACCAGGCGCGTACCGACGACATGATCATCTCCGGCGGCTACAACATCGGCGGGCCCGAGGTGGAAGGCGCGCTGCTGCTGCACCCGGCAGTGGCCGAGTGCGGCGTCATCGGCGCTGCGGACGAAGAGCGCGGGCAAGTCGTCAAGGCGATCGTCGTGCTCAAGCCCGGCCACGTCGGCGATGCGGCGATGGCCAAGCTGCTGCAGGACTTCGTCAAGCAGACCATCGCGCCCTACAAGTATCCGCGCGCCGTCGAGTTCCGCGACAGCCTGCCGCGCACCGAAACCGGCAAGCTGCAGCGCTTTCGCCTGCGCCAGGGCGCGTGATGGTCTTCGAGGCGCCCATCACCATTCGCTTTGCCGACTGCGACCCCGCCGGCATCGTCTTCTTCCCGCGCTATGCCGAGATGCTCAACACTTTCGTGGAGGAGTGGTTCGACCGTGCGCTGGGCGTGCCTTATGCCGACTTCATCGCGCAGCGCCGCAACGGCTTGCCCACCGTGCGGCTGGAGTGGGATTTCATGGCCGTGAGCCGCCACGGCGAGACGCTCACCAAGCGGCTGGCGGTCGAGAAACTCGGCCGCAGTTCGCTGGCACTACGCCACGAGTTCATCGGTGCCGACGGCGTGTTGCGGCTGCGCGCGCGCCAGGTGCTGGTCTGCACCTCGCTCGAGACGCATCGCCCGCAAGCACTGCCCGACGATGTGCGCGCGGCGATCCTGCCCTACGTCGAGGAAGCTGCCCCATGAAAATCCTGCAACCCGCCGACTGGACGGCCCCCAAGGGCTACGCCAACGGCGTCGTCGCCCGAGGCCACAGCATCTTTCTGGCCGGCCAGATAGGCTGGAACGCGGCCTGCCAGTTCGAAAGCGACGACCTGGTCGAGCAGGTGCGCCAGACGCTGGCCAACGTGCGCGCGCTGCTGGCCGAGGCCGGTGCCGGGCCCGAGCACATCGTGCGCATGACCTGGTACCTCATCGACAAGCGTGAGTACCTGACGCGCGGGCGCGAAATCGGCCGTGTCTACCGCGAATTGATCGGCAGTTACACCGTCGCGATGAGCGCGGTGCAGGTGGCCGCGCTGATCGAAGACCGCGCGCAGGTGGAGATCGAGGTGACGGCGGTGCTGCCGGATTGAAGCCCGACTGGAGCCCGACTGAAGCCCGGTCGCGGCGCGTCAGCCGATGCGCCCGAGCAGTAGGTACTCCATCAGCGCCTTCTGCACGTGCATGCGGTTCTCGGCCTCGTCCCAGACCACGCTCTGCGGGCCGTCCATCACCTCGGCCGTGACCTCTTCGCCGCGGTGCGCCGGCAGGCAGTGCATGAACAGCGCGTCGGGCTGCGCGGCGGCCATCATGCCGTCGTCCACGCACCAGTCGACGAAGGCCTTGCGGCGCTCTTCGTTCTCGGCCTCGTAGCCCATGCTGGTCCAGACGTCCGTTGTGACCAGATGCGCGCCGGCGCAGGCCTCGAGCGGGTGGTCGCAGACCTTGTAGCAGTCGTGTCTGCGGATGCCGGCCACGGCCGGATCGATCTCGTAGCCGCCGGGCGTGCTGACATGCACCGTGAAGCCCAGCACCTCGGCCGCCTGCAGCCAGGTGTTGGCCATGTTGTTGCCGTCGCCCACCCAGGCCACCACCTTGCCGGCGATGATGCCGCGGTGTTCGATGAAGGTGAAGATGTCGGCCAGGATCTGGCACG
>JBBQOR010000225.1:0-4935 GCA_038331055.1 Burkholderiales bacterium | reverse complement strand
GCTGCCGCAGGCCGCAAAGAGCGCCTCGTCACGCCCCACCCGACCAGCGCAAGCAGCAGCAGCAGAAGGGCCAGCCCGCGCAGCCCGGCGGCGTCGAAGACGATGCCGCCCAGCACCGGGCCGATGGCGGTGCCCAGTGCGTAGCCCGTCACCAGCAGCGCAATCGCCTTGACCAGCGCGACGCCGCCGAGCCGGTGGCCCAGCTCGACGATCATCAACGTGTAGACCGCACCGCCGACACCGCCGAGCACGAAGCCCACGCCCCACAGCACGGTGGCCGGCTCGCTCGCCCACCACAGCAGCACCACGTTGGCCAACGCCACCAGAGCCCAGGCGGTCAGCGCGGCGCGGCGCACGCCCCAACGGTCGGCCAGGTGCCCGGCGGGTGGCTGCAGCAGCGCGCTGCCGGCGCCGATCACGGCGCCCAGCCAGGCGGCGGCGTCGAGCGTGAAGCCCAGCCGCATCGAGACCGACGGCATGAGCGACGACACCCCGGACTCCATCAAGCCACTGACCACGGCGATGCCCGCCAGCGGCAGCGCCACGGCACGCCACGCGCTGGCCCTGGCCCTGGCACTGGCACTGGCCAATTCTGCGGTTGCAGGGCTGTCGGCGTCCGCGCTTGCCCCGGCGTCGGCCGTCGCCACCCCGCGCAGGCGCAGGCTGGCCAAGAGCGCCAGCGACATCAGCAGCGCGCTCAGCCACAGCGGCGACCACTGCATCCAGCGGCTCAGCGGCACCAGCGCCGGCCCGGTCATCAGGCCCAGGCCGACGGCGGTCTCGAACAGACCGACGAAGAAGCCGCGCCGATCCGGTGGTGCCGACTCGGCCAGCCAGGCCTCACCGGCGACCCAGACCAGCCCGCCGCCGAGCCCGAGCACGAAGACGCCGGCGCACCACAGCGCGAACTGCGCGTGCAGCGCGAGCGACAACGTGGCGAGCAGCGACAGCACGGTGGCGCCGACGAACACCGCGCCGTGCCCCCAGCGCTGGACGAAGGCATGGGCACGCAGGCTGGACAGCAGGATGCCGCTCCACAGTGCAGTCGACAGCAGCCCGACCGCCAGCGCAGAGCGTCCCGCGGCCGTGGCCTGCAGCGCCAGATGCGTCATGGCCGCGAACTCGGCCGCGACAAAGACGAAGTACACGCCGGGCACCAGCCACAGCACCGTGCGCGTGGTCGGCGCGCTCATCGGGGCCGTGGCGGGCTCGAGCAGGCCGGCACGGCGGGCCGCCACCATGCGTCAGTACGCCAGGGGCCTCGGGCCATCGGCGACGCGCGGGTCGCTGTTCTTGCTATGCAGACGGTCAAGCGGGGGCTCTCTGGTTTCGGCCCTGGCTTGCTGCCATGACGCGGGGGGCGAGTATGCCCAAGCGGACCGTGCCGGCATGGTCACCCGCAAGACTGGCAAAGACGACAGACGAGAAAAAACCACCTGGCGGCGATGCCGTCCAGGTGGTCGATTCTTCCAAGGTTCTTGGTGGGCCCTGCGTGACTCGAACACGCGACCTACGGATTAAGAGTCCGCTGCTCTACCAACTGAGCTAAGAGCCCGGCATGCTGCCGTACATGACTGTCTGCGTGTCGTGTGGTGGGTCGTGCGTGACTCGAACACGCGACCAACGGATTAAAAGTCCGCTGCTCTACCGACTGAGCTAACGACCCCTGGACCCGGCGGTTCAGCGATCTGACTGCTTTGCCGAACCGCTGAACATCCGCTGTCCGCAGAGCCCACGAGTATAGCCGACAGCCGGCGCAGAATTCGGTCGAGACTCAGTCAGCCCGCGCGAGCCATTGCTCGACGGCCTCGCCGGCGGCCACCATGCCGAAGGTGGCGGTGACGCTGACCACCGAGCCGTAACCGTGGCAGTTCAGGCTGCCGTCAGTGCTGCCGTCAGTGCTGCCGTCAGTGCCGCCGTCAGCGCCACCGTAAGTGACGCTCGCGGCCGTCGGCGCGGCCACCGGTTCGCGTGACCAGACACAGCGCAGTCCGATCGGCCCCTGGCGCGCTGCCCCGTGCAGCCGGCGCAGCCGCTGGCGCGCACTGGCCAGCAGCGGGTCGTGCGTCACCTCGGCCAGATCGGACACCTCGACGCGCTGCGCGCGCCGTTTGCCGCCAGCGGCACCCACGCTGACAAAGGTCGTGCGCGTGGCCAGCGCCCAGGCGGCCAGCGCCAGCTTGGCGCTGCTCTGGTCGCAGGCATCGATGACGATGTCGGGCGCGGCAGCGGCCACCAGCGTGGCCCAGTTCTGCGGCGTCGCGAAGTCCTCCACCGGCGTCACCTCGCACCCCGGGTGGATGTCGGCGATGCGCTCGCGCAGCGCCTGCACCTTGGCCTGGCCGAGCGTGGCGCCCAGGGCCTGCACCTGGCGGTTGATGTTGCTCTCGGCCACCTGGTCCAGGTCCACCAGCGTGAGCGCCGCCACACCGCAGCGCGCCAGCGCCTCGGCGGCCCAGGAGCCCACGCCCCCCACGCCCACCAGCATCACCCGCGCCGATCGCAGACGCGCGTAGCCGGCGTCGCCGTACAGCCGCCGCAGGCCGCCGAATCGGCGCTCGAGATCGGCGGCGGCCAGCACGGGCAACTCGATCACCCCATGCGCTCCAGCCGCCACACCTGCCAGCGCAGGGCCAGCACGGCGCCGCCGATGATGCCGGCCAGCGCAATGAGGCTGCCGAGCGCCAGCGTCGAGACGCCGGAGAGCCCCTGCCCGATGGTGCAGCCCATCGCGGTGATGCCGCCCACGCCCATCAGCAAGGCGCCCACCAGGTGGTTGGCGGTGTCCTCGACACCACCGAAAGCTTCCCAGCGAAAGCTGCCCGTGGCCAGCGCCACCAGCGCCGAGCCGCCGATCACACCGAAGACGCTGACCACGCCGAGCGTCAGCACGTTGCTCTTGTCGCTGAACAGGATCAGCCAGTCCAGCGTGTTGGCCACCGGGGCCACGAAGGACAGAGACTCCATGCGCTGCGAGTCGGTGGCCAGGAACACCGCCTCCAGCGTCGTCGGATGCTCCAGAAGATGGCCCAGGTGCCCCGAGACCCACCACACGCCGACGACCACCGCGCCCGTGCCCAGCCCGCCCAGCAGCACCTCGCCGCTGCGGCCGGCCGGCGAGGCCAGTGCCCAGCCCACAAGCAACGTGCCCAGCACGCCGCCGCACAGCAGGGCCAGGCGCGGCACGGTCCAGCCGGTGGCCACGGCCAGCAGCGAGGGCAGGTCCTGCCCCGCCGGCAACACGAGCGCGACCTGATCGACCGTTGCGACCCGCACCACACCGGTGACGCCGCGCAGCGTGGCGTAAGCGGCCAGCCCGAGCACGCAGAACACCACCAGCGACTTCAGGCTGCCGCCGCCGATGCGCACCAGCGTCTTGCTGCCGCAGCCCGAAGCCAGCACCATGCCGAAGCCGAACAGCAAGCCGCCGAGGAGGTTGGACAACCAGATCAGCCGCGCCCCGGCATACAGGCTGTCCTTGGCCTGCAGCCAGCCCAAGCCGACCATCGCGTTGAAGCCGATCATCGCCACGCCGATGGCCAGCACCCACATGCGCATGCGCGCCCAGTCGCCCATGTTCACGATGTCGGCCACCGCGCCCATGGTGCAGAAGTGCGTGCGCTGGGCGATGGCACCAAACACGAGGGCCAGCGCAAAGGCGGCCCACAGCACCTGGGCCACCAGGCCGGGGAGATCGGATTCCTGCATGCGGTGAGACGCTCGTTCTGCGCGGGCCCTCCAGGGCCCTACTTCAGCGCGGCCAGCCGTTCCTTGCCGGCCTGCGCGGCCTCGCTGGTGGGGTAGGCCTTCATCAAATCCTCGATCGTTCGGCGCGCGGCGCGCACGTCCTTCATCTCGGCCTGGCTGTTGGCCAGCGCCAGCAACGCTTCGGCCGCGCGCGGGTGCTCAGGCGCGGCCGCCACGAAGGCACGGAAGGCGGCAATGGCCTCCTTGTAGTCGCGCTTGCCGTACAGCGCATTCGCCTGCCAGAAGCGCGCGGCATCGGCATAACCACTGCCGGGCCAGCGGCGCAGCAGCAGGCTGAAGGCGCCCACCGCCTTGTCGAAGTCGCCACCGCGCATGACGGTGATGGCCTCTTCGTACTGGCGACGTTCGTCCAGATGGGCGGCGAACTCCTGCCCGTCGAGCGTGACGCGCACTGGCTCCAGACGCCGGATGCGGGCGTCCAGCGCCTGGCTCGCCTCCTGCTGGCGCCGGCTCTGTTCGGCGATCTCGCGCAGCAGTTGTTCGTCACCGCCGCGCATTCGGGCCAGGTCAGCGCGCGTGGCTTCGATCTGGTTGTTCAGGTCGAGCAGGCTGCGTCGCAACGCCGTCAACTGCTCACCCATCAGGCTGGCCATCTGCTGGGCCATCTGCGCGGCCGTCTGCGCCTGCGCCGCGGCCAGTTCAGTCAGGCGGGTGCGGATCTGCTCGTCGTTCTGCTGCACCCGGGCGCGCAGTTCGACGATGGCCTTGCGCGCTTCTTCGTCGTCGAACAGGCCGGCGTGCACCGGCAGCGCGGCCAGCACGAGCGCGCAGGTAAGCGCGCAGGTTAGTGCGCAGGTGAGTGCGCCGTTGAGCGTGCGGGCAAGAGCCGGCAGCGTGCGGCTCACTCAACGGTCCTTCAGCTCGGCGCGGCGGTTCTTCGCCCACGCCGCTTCGTCGCGGCCTTCGTCGGTCGGGCGCTCTTCGCCGAAGCTCACCGCCTCGAGCTGGGTCTCGTTCGCGCCCAGCAGCGCCAGCGAGCGCAGCACCGCTTCGGCACGCTTCTGGCCCAGGGCCAGGTTGTACTCGCGGCTGCCGCGCTCGTCGGTGTGGCCCTCCACCGTCATGCGGCGCGCACGCTGCGCGGCCAGCGAGCGCGCATGGCCTTCGATCAGCGGCTTGAAGTCGTCGCGGATGACGAAGCTGTCGAAGTCGAAGTAGACGATGCGC
>JBBQOR010000224.1:0-4941 GCA_038331055.1 Burkholderiales bacterium | reverse complement strand
GCAGGCCGCTGGCCGGCTCGGGCACCTGGCTGATCAGCACGCTGTTCCCCTGCGCCAGCATCAGCGACCACTGCGGCAGCAGCGCGCCCTTGCTGTCGCGCACCTCGGCGCCGACGAGCTGCAGCGTATGCGAGTAATCGGCGGCGAGCATCGCGCCGTAAGCCACGCCGCTGTCCGGCATCGCGCGCACCGACACCGTGACGTCCAGCCAGGTCTCGTACGGAAACGCGGTGCCGAAGACCACCGGCAGCGCCGTCATCTGGCAGTGATCCGGGTCGCCCGGCAGCGTGACGCAGGACAGCCCCTGCTCGCCCAGCATGGACGCCGCCCGCACGCGCGCACCGGCCACGGTGCTGATATCGCCGCTCGGCGTGGAAGCGACCGTGCCGGTGAAGCGGTAGATCGGCGCGAAGCTCACGGCCGCACCCAGATCAGCCGGCGTTGGCGCGGCCAGCAGCAGACGGGTCGCCACGCCGGCGCTGGCGCCGACGAACCAGAAGTGGGTGTTGCTGCCGCCGAAGGCATCGCCCGATGCCGTCAGGCTGGCGCGCGCGCGCAACAAGCTTTCCGACGGGGCTTCGGCCGCGCCGCTGCCGGTGAAGTTCATGCTGGCGCTGCCGAAGTTGCCGGTCAGCGCCACCGGCGCGCCGCCGGGCGCCGCTGATGAGTCGTACAGCGAGCTCACGACGCAGGCCGGCGTGTCGCAGACCACCGAGAAGACGGCGTCGATGCCCAGGTCGGCCCTGGCGGCCAGCCCGCCCATCCAGACCTGCGAGCTGAACGAGGTCTGCGCGGCGGCTGGCGCGGCCAGGCCGAGAACGGCGGCTGCGGCGCAGGCCGCGGCAAAGGGGTGCGGGTGGGTCGTCATGGCAGTCTCCGGGGGTTCCGCGCGGGCGGCGGGGTTCTGAGCAACGGTTTAACCCACGCGGCGGCGGCTGTCAGCCCCCTGAACACGCAGCTTGACGGCCTGACCGCCTGCCCGTCTGCCCGCCTGCCCGCCTGCCCGCCTTGCTGCCTGACTGCCTGACTGCCTGACTGCCTGACTGCCTGACTGCCGGACTGCCGGACTGCCGGACTGCCGGACGCCGGCTATGCTCGCGCCGCGCCACCTTGCGGAGACTTCCGGATGCCCTCGATCGCCCCCTTCCACCTCGCCTTTCCGGTGCATGACCTGCGCGCCGCGCGCGGCTTCTACGGCGGCCTGCTCGGCTGCCCCGAGGGCCGCAGCAGCCACGAGTGGATCGACTTCGATCTGTTCGGCCACCAGATCGTCGCCCATCTCTCACCGCAGCAAGGGGCCGACCACCACAACCCGGTGGACGGGCACGACGTGCCGGTGCCGCACTTCGGCGTGGTGCTCGACTGGAACGACTTCGAGGCGCTGGCCGCGCGGCTGAGGGCCGGTGGGCTGCACTTCGTCATCGAGCCCTATGTCCGCTTTGCTGGCCAGGTGGGCGAGCAGGCGACGATGTTCTTCCGCGACCCTTCGGGCAACGCGCTGGAGTTCAAGGCCTTCAAGGATCGCAACCAGTTGTTTGCGAAGTGATCAGCGCCAAGTAGTGCCACCCGCGGCCGCACGGCCGCTGTCAGACTGGCGCTGCCGGTGGCTGCTCGACGCTGCCGGCGCCTTGGCATAACCGGCGAAAGCCGGCGACGCAAAGCTTCCGGGCTCCACGGCGGCGCGTGAACCATCACGTGCGGCCGCTGCCAGCGGGGCCGCCGGATATCCCGACCGTCATCGGGCCCCTGCGTTCGTGCGTCCGCCTCGGCCTTGATCCGTCGAGCGGGATGCCGCGCATGAACACCACCCGTCGTCTTCAAGGGCTGCCACGTCGGGCCCGTCCCGCCCTGGCGTCGATCGCCCTGGCCGCGCAGCTGTCGCTGGCGCCGCAGGTGATGGCGCAGAACTTCAGCAGCGAAGCCGGCTTCAGCCCGGCCGCCACGCAGATCCGCGCCAGCAGCGCCTATGCGCTCGGCGCCACCGGGCGCGGCGTCACGGTGGCGGTGCTCGACACCGGGCTCAACCTGGGCCACCGTGAGTTCGCCGGCCGCGTGGCCGGCGGCCTGAACACCACCGGCACCGGCAGCTCGGTTGCCGATGGCCACGGCCACGGCACGCATGTGGCCGGGCTGATCGGCGCCGCGCGCGACGGCCTGGGCATGATGGGCATCGCCTACGGGGCCACGCTGCTGCCGGTGAAGGTGCTGCGCGATGACGGCACCGGCAACACGTCGATGATGGCGGCCGCGCTGCGCGGCATCGGCACGCGCGCGCAAGTCGTCAACATGAGCCTGGGCGGCACGGCGGCGGGCGACCCCTCCGCACTGCGCACGGCTGTCGGCCAGGGCCTGCTGATCGTCGCCGCCGCAGGTAACCGCGGCGCGGCGAACCCCGACTGGCCGGCCCGCTTCGCGCGCGAGACCTGGGCCAACGGCCAGATCATCGCCGTCGGCGCGGTGGACTCGCGCAACCAGATCGCCAGCTTCAGCAACCGCGCGGGCGATACCGCACCCTGGTTCGTGGTGGCGCCGGGCGTGTCGCTGGTCTCCACTTACCTGGGCACCAGCTACGCCTCCATGAGCGGCACCTCGATGGCCACGCCGGTGGTCAGCGGCGCCGCGGCGTTGGTGAAAAGCCGCTGGCAGTACCTGCGCGCCGACCAGGTGGCCAACGTGCTCTTCATCACCGCCACCGACCTGGGCGCACCCGGCATCGACGCGGTCTACGGCCGCGGGCTGGTGAACATCGACGCCGCGATGAAGCCGGTGGGCCACATCAGCACCGCGTTGTGGAACGGCCGCAGCGTGCGGGTGCTCGACAGCGGCGCGGTGCCCACACCGGCGGTGGGCGGCCTGTGGGGGCTGGCGGTGGGCGGGCAGCTCAAGACCATCGGCATGGACGAGCTGGGCCGCGACTTCGGCGTCGACCTCGGCGAGCGCGTGGCGCGGCCGCATGCGCTGTCTTTCGACCAGGTGTTCGCGCGCATGGACCGCCGGCTGCAGATGGCCGAGCGTGTGCTGGCCGACGGCTCGCGCTGGGCCGCGGCCTACGACCTGCCGGCCGCGCGTGGCCCCGAGGCGCTGCGTGGCGGCCGCCCGGCCGCCCCCTTCGCGAACGACCGCAGCGAGCGCGAGCGGCTGCTGGCGTTCTCCTTCGATGTGCAGGACGCGCAGGGCCGTGCGTGGTCGGTCGGCCTGGGCCTGGCCGACCGCTGGTTCGGCCTGCAGGGCACGGCGCCCGGCCGGTCGCTGCAGGGCCTGCCGGCGCTGGCCAACCCGTACTTCGGCCTGGTGCCCAGCGCCAGCCACGTCGGCGCCGCGTTGCCGCTGCTGGGCGGGCAGATCAAGGCCGGCGTGCTGTCGAGCGCGCTGCGCCCGGTGCTGCTGGACAGCCAGGGTGCCACGGCCGAGCCCAAGGGCGGCGCCCGCGCGGCCGTGCTGGAGTACGCGCGCAACCTGGGCGACGCGGCCGTCAGCGTCGGCTGGACCGGCGCGCAAGAGCGCGGCAGTGTGCTGGGCAGCCGATCGGGCGGAGCGCTGTCGCTGGGCGACTCGGCGCGCACCGACGCCCTGAACATCGGCGCCGCCTGGGCGCCGGCCCCTGGCTGGGCGCTGGGGGCGCAGGCGGCTTGGGGCCGTACGCCGGGCCACGAAGGCGCCGACAGCCTGATCCGCAGCCTGAGCGCGCAGCGCACCGAGTCGTGGTCGCTGGCCCTGCTGCGCGCCGACACCTGGCAGGCCGGCGACCGCCTGAGCCTGGCGCTGTCGCAGCCGCTGCGCACCACCGCCGGCACGCTGCAGTTCGACACCGCTGATGCGGTGGACGCCGACGGGCAGCTGATGCGCGGCGCGCGCACGCTGTCGATGGTGCCCGGTGGACGCGAGCGGCTGCTGGAGATCAGCTACGGCCGCGGGTACAAGCTGGCCGGGATGCCCGGCTGGCTCGACGCGACGCTGGCGCTGCGCCGGCACGGCGGCCACCTGCAGGACGCGCCCGCCGAGGCGGCCGCGATGCTGCGCTGGCAGGCGACCTTCTGACGGGCTTCTGACGGACTTCTGAGGGCCGTCCGGGGGCCGCCCGGTCTGCCCGCTAGAGTCGGGCGTCTGTGCCGCTGACCCTGCCCCCTATGCCCCCACTGCGCCTGCCCGCCGACTGGCCCCATCGAGACTGGAGCCGCTCGCTGCGCGTGGGCGCGCTGGACTGGCATGTGCAGGTGGCCGGCCGCGGGCCGGTGGTGCTGTGGCTGCACGGATCGGGCGCTTCTGCGCATTCCTGGGCCGAGGTGCTGCCCGAGCTGACGGACGTGTGCACCGTGGTCGCGCCTGACCTGCCCGGCCACGGCTTCACGCTCGGCGCCGGCATGGACATGCTGACGCTGCCGCGCATCGCCGCCGAACTGCGCATGTTGATTCAAGCGCTGGGCGTGGCGGCACCGACGCTGATCGTCGGCCACTCGGCCGGCGCCGCGCTGGGACTGCGGCTTGCGCTGGATGCGCCGCCGCCGCGCGGCGTGCTGGGCTTCAACCCGTCGCTGGTGGCGCCGTCCGAGGTCTACACCCGGCTGATGGCGCCGTTGCTCAACCCGCTGGCCACCAGCGCGCCGATGGCCTGGCTGCTGTCGGCCATCGCGCCGGGCACCGGCATGATCGAGCGGCTGCTGAACTCCACCGGCTCGGATGTGCCGGCGGCCCAGCGCGCGCGCTACCGGCTGCTTTTCGGCCGTGCCGACCACGTGCGGGGCGCGCTGGGCTTCATGGCTGCAGCCGACCTGCCGGCGCTGATCAAGGCCGTGCCGACGCTGAAGACACCACCCACCTTCGTGCTCGGCACACGCGACGCCTGGGTGCCCGAAGCGCCGCTGTCGGCCGCCATCGCGCGCGGTTTCCCGCAGGCCACCGTGCACCGCTGGCCGGGCGGGCATCTGCTGCACGAAGAGATGC
>JBBQOR010000223.1:0-4960 GCA_038331055.1 Burkholderiales bacterium | reverse complement strand
TTGTGATCGGGCTGGAATTCAACCTGCCCAAGCTGCGCAGCATGCGCGCGCTGGTCTTCGGGCTCGGGCTGTGGCAGGTGGTGCTGACCATCGCCGGCGCGCTGGCCGGGCATGCGCTGCTGGTCTGGGCCTGGCCGCTGTTCAGCGGCGAGCCGTGGCAGATGTCGTGGCGCGGCGCGGTGGTGCTGGGCGCCGCGATGGCCATGTCGTCCACCGCCATCGTGGTCAAGCTGATGGCCGATCGGCTGGAGCTCGAGAGCGAGCACGGCCGGCGCGTGATGGGCGTGCTGCTGTTCCAGGATCTGGCCGTGGTGCCGCTGCTGGTGCTGATCCCGGCGCTGAACTCGCCGCCCGAGCAGATGCTCGAGTCGCTCGGCTGGGCGGCCCTGAAGGCCACGCTGCTGCTGGCGCTGCTGCTCTCCGGCGGGCAGGTGGTGATGCGCTGGTGGCTCACGCTGGTGGTGCGGCGCAAGAGCGAAGAGCTGTTCGTGCTGAACCTGCTGCTGATCACGCTCGGCCTGGCCTGGCTGACCGAGCACGCGGGGTTGTCGCTGGCCCTGGGCGCCTTTGTGGCCGGCATGCTGGTGGCCGAGACCGAGTTCAAGCATCAGGTGGAGACCGACATCCGGCCCTTCCACGACGTGCTGCTGGGGCTGTTCTTCATCACCATCGGCATGAAGCTCGACTGGCGGCCGGTGGTCGACCAGTGGCTGCTGGTGCTGGCGCTGTCGATGCTGCCGGTGCTGGCCAAGTTCGTGCTCGTGGCCGCGCTGGCGCGCGCTTTCAAAGCCACCCCGGGGGTGGCACTGCGCACCGCGCTGTACCTGGCGCAGGCGGGCGAGTTCGGCTTCGTGCTGCTGACGCTGGGCTCGTTGGGCGGGCTGGTCGAGCCGCAGTGGGAAAGCCCGATCCTGGCCGGCATGGTGCTGTCGATGCTCGCCACGCCCTTCCTGATCCACTGGAGCGACCGCATCGTCATGCGCCTGTCGAAGACCGACTGGCTGCTGCAGTCGGTGCAGCTGACCTCGATCGCCAAGCGCTCGATCAGCGCAGAGCGCCACGTGATCATTTGCGGCTATGGCCGCAGCGGGCAGAACCTGGCGCGCATGCTCGACACGCAGGCCATCCCCTACATGGCGCTGGACCTCGACCCCGACCGCGTGCGCCAGGCCGCCGCCGCCGGCCAGAGCGTGGTCTTCGGCGACGCCGCGCGCCTACAGAGCCTGATGGCCGCCGGGCTGGCACGCGCCAGCGCGGTGGTGGTGAGCTACCCCGACACACCGTCGGCGCTTAAGCTCCTGCGCCTGGTGCACGAACCCGCGCCGACGGTGCCGGTTATGGTGCGCACGATCGACGACTCCGACCTCGAGACGCTGCGCGCCGCCGGCGCCACCGAGGTGGTGCCCGAAGCCATCGAGGGTTCGTTGATGCTGGCCAGCCACGCGCTGGCGCTGGTGGGCGTACCGATGCGCAAGGTGATCCGCCTGACGCGCGACGCCCGCGACGCCCGCTACGGGCTGCTGCGCGGCTACTTCCACGGGGCCGACGACGACACCGTGGAAGAGCGCCACCAGGCGCGGCTGCAAAGCGTGACGCTGCCGCCGGCGGCCGCCTGCCTGGGCCGGCGGTTGGGCGAGCTGGCGCTGCCGGCGATGGGCGTGGGCGTGGTCTCGGTGCGCCGCGTCGGCGGCGCAGTGACCGGCGCCGACGATGATCTGATGTTGGCCGCCGGCGACACGCTGGTGCTCTCCGGCCTGCCCGAGACACTGTCGCTGGCCGAGGCCAAGCTTCTTCGCAATGAGTCGCGGCGCGGCCAGGCGGCAGCCGATCGGCGCGTGTTGTGACCCTGCACGCGCTTCAAGACCCCGGCCGACGCCGCCTGGCACGCTGGGCCATCGGTGGAGCAGGCCTTCTGCTGTGGCCGCCTGCCGGCCTTGCCGATGCCAACGCAAACGCCAACGCAAACGCCGGCGCAAACGCCGGCGCACTGGCCGCGCTGCGCGGCGGTGGCGTGGTGCTGGCGCTGCGTCACGCCCTGGCGCCCGGCACCTTCGACCCGCCCGGCTTTCGCCTGGACCAGTGCGGCACGCAGCGCAACCTCAGCGAAGACGGGCGCGAGCAGGCCAGGCGCATCGGCGCCTGGTTCCGCGCGCAGGGCCTGGTGCCGACGGCGGTGCGCAGCAGCCCCTGGTGCCGCTGCCTGGATACCGCCACGCTGGCCTTCGGCCGGGCTGAGCGCTGGGCCGCTTTGGGCTCGCCGGCCGGAGTCGCCGAGACCACCACCGACGAACATCGGCGCGAACGGCGTGAGCGTCTGGGCGCGGTGCACAGCGGCCGCGGCTTCGAGGTGTGGGTTACCCACATGTTCGTGCTGGCCGACCTGACGGGCGAGAACAGCGCCTCCGGCGAAGGGCTGGTGCTGCGCCCTGCTGATGCCGCCGGCGGCAAGAGCGCGCGTGTGCTGGCGCGGCTGAACGTGGGTTGATGAGCGTGGGCTGATGAACGCCGACCGAACATCGCCCCGTACCATCGCGCCCATGCAAGACGATCTCACGCTCAGCCCCGCCGACTACATCCGTGCGCACATCCGCACCGTGCCCGACTGGCCGGCGCCGGGGGTGCAGTTCCGCGACATCACACCGCTGCTGGCCAACCCACGGGTCTTCCGCGTGCTGATCGATCAGTTCGTGCACCGCTACTTCGACGTGCGCCCCTCGGCCATCGCCGGGCTGGATGCACGCGGCTTCATCATCGGCTCGGTGCTGGCCTATGAGCTGAACGTCGGTTTCGTGCCCATCCGCAAGAAGGGAAAGCTGCCCTTCACCACGGTCGAGGAGACCTACGAGCTGGAGTACGGCAGCGCGACGGTCGAGTTGCACACCGATGCCGTGAAGCCGGGTGACCGCGTGGTGCTGATCGACGACCTGATCGCCACCGGCGGCACGATGATGGCGGGCCGCCGGCTGGTCGAGCGGCTGGGCGCCCAGGTGATCGAGGGCGCTGCGATCGTCGATCTGCCCGAACTCGGCGGCTCGGCGCGGCTGCGCGAGAGCGGGCTCGAACTCTTCACGCTGGTCGACTTCGCCGGCCACTGAGCGCCGCGGAACGGCGGCGGCGGCTCAGCACAGCGGGATGCCGTGCTCCAGGTTGGCCCGCATGCGCGCGGCCATCACCGCGCCCGCACCGCGCAGCACGGCCAGCGCCAGTGCGGGGTCATCGGCCTGCAGCGCATCGAGCCGGCTGCGTTGCAGCGCCCAGGCCACCACCGGGGTGAGCGCCTCGACATGGGCCATGCGCGGCCCGCGCCCGAACAGCGCCGGCTCACCGACCAGCGCCCCGGCCGGCAGCCTGGCGATGCGGTGACTGCCCGGCGGGCCGCCGACGATGAACACCTGCAGCAGGCCGGCCTCGATCCAGTAGGCGGTGTCGGCCTCGTCGCCGCGCCGCATCAACAACGCGCCGGCGTCGAACTCGCGCCGCTGCAGGTAGGCGGCCAGCCGTGCCCAGTCGGCCGGGAACAGCGGCGCACGGAAGGCGTCTTCGCCTTGCAGTGCGCTCACGGTTTCGCTCAGGCGGCGGGTGTCCATCGGTGGGGTCGGGCGGCGGTTCGCTCGGGCGGGCGGGCAGCATGGCGCCCTTGCACGCATTCTGCGCAGCATTGCGCTCGGCTTGAATCGCCCGCTGGGGCGAGACACGGCCTCCAGGGCACCCCCATTTGGGGGATGCGCCGTGGCGGACCTCAGCTCGAGGGTGACGACGCCTGTGCTCGGCGCGCGGGGCTCAAGCCGGCAGGCCGTCGGGCGAGCGCAACACGTCGGTATAGGCGAACAGCGATGTCGCGCCGCCGGTATGCAGGAACAGCACACGCTCGTCGGCGTCGATCAGCCCCTCGCGCGCCAGCCCGATCAGCCCGGCCATGATCTTGCCGGTGTAGACCGGGTCGAGCAGCACGGCCTCGGTGCGCGCCAGCGCCTGCACCGCCTCGACCATGCGCGCGTTCGGCAGCGAATACTTCGGCTGCCAGAAGCCGCCGACACATTCCACCGCGGACGCCGGCACCTCGATGTCCAGGCCGAGCAGGTTGCACACCGCCTGCGCTTCTTTCAGCACCAGTGGCGCCTGCTGCGCCGGGTCGCGGCTGACCCCGACGCCGGTCAGGCGCATGCCGATGCGGTTGGCCAGGAAGCCGGCCACCAGCCCGCCGTGCGTGCCCGAACTGCCCGAGCCAACCACCAGCCGGTCGAAGTGCAGCACTTGCTCGAAGCACTGCTGCTGCAGCTCCTGCGCGCAGGCCACGTAGCCCAGCCCGCCCAGCGCGTTGGAGCCGCCGCCGGGGATCACGTAGGCCTTGCGCCCGTCGCGGCCCAGTGCGTCTGCCACCTGCTGCATCGCCGCGGCCATGTCGGTGCCGGCGGGCACGACCGTGATGTCTTCGACACCGTAGAGCCGGAACAGGAAGTGGTTGCCATTGGCGTCCTCGTGGAAGCTGCCGGGCACGCGCTCCTCGATCACGAAGCGGCACTTCAGCCCTTCCTTCACAGCGGCCGCCAGCGTGATGCGGCAGTGGTTGCTCTGCGGCGCACCGCAGGTCAACAGCGTGTCGGCACCCTGCGCCAGCGCGTCCGCCACCAGGAACTCGAGCTTGCGCGTCTTGTTGCCGCCGGGCGACAGGCCCAGCAGGTCATCGCGCTTGATCCAGACCTCGGGGCCTCGGCCGCCAGGGCAGCTGGCGGCCAGCCAGGCCGAGAAGCGAAGCATCGGCTCGATCGGCGTCGTGCCTTCGGTGTAGCGGCGACGGGGGAAGCGGGACAGGTCCATGGGGGTCGGGGGTGGTTGGGGTCAGGCCGCGTTCTTGCAGCCGGGCCAGGCGCGGCATGGTCAGCCCGGGCCATTCGACCTCGAGGATACGGCGGCGCAGCGCGAAGCCATCGAAGGCAGCGCGGAAGTGGTCGCGGCTGTT
>JBBQOR010000222.1:0-4960 GCA_038331055.1 Burkholderiales bacterium | reverse complement strand
CAGATCCTCAACGTGCACATGCGCAAAGTGCCGGCGGGGCAGGACGTGCGCGCTGACATCCTGGCGCGCGGCACGCCGGGCTTCAGCGGGGCTGATCTGGCCAACCTGGTGAACGAGGCGGCACTGTTCGCCGCCCGCCGCAGTGGCCGCGTGGTCGAGATGGTCGACTTCGAGAAGGCCAAGGACAAGATCATGATGGGCCCCGAGCGCAAGTCCATGGTCATGCCCGAGGAAGAGCGCAGGAACACGGCCTACCACGAAGCGGGCCACGCGCTGGTAGCACGTTTGCAGCCCAAGACCGACCCGGTGCACAAGGTAACCGTGATCCCGCGCGGCCGTGCGCTTGGGGTCACGATGCAGCTGCCCGAAGGCGACCGCTACAGCCTGGACAAGGAACGCATGCTCAGCACCATCAGCGTGCTCTTCGGCGGCCGCATCGCCGAAGAGGTGTTCATGAACCAGATGACGACAGGCGCCAGCAACGACTTCGAGCGCGCCACCGGGTTGGCTCGAGACATGGTGATGCGCTACGGCATGAGCAACGAACTCGGTCCGATGGTCTACGCCGAGAACGAGGGTGAAGTCTTCCTCGGCCGCAGCATCACCAAGCAGGTGAACATGTCCGAGGCGACGATGCAAAAGGTCGACCAGGAGGTCCGCCGCATCATCGACGAGCAGTACACGATCGCGCGCAAGCTGATCGAGGACCACAAGGACAAGATGCACGCGATGGCGCATGCGCTGCTCGAGTGGGAGACCATCGACGCCGAACAGATCGACGACATCATGTCGGGCAAGCCGCCTCGTCCGCCCAAGGACTGGACGCCGCCGGCCTCCCGGCCGGGGGGCGGCAACCCGCCTTCGGTCAACACCGACAGCGCGCCGGCTGCGGCCTGAGGGCCAGACCATCTGAATGATCACGCGGGGCTTCGGCCCCGTGTTTCTTTTCACGCTGGCGCTGCTCCGACGCTGGTCCTGCGCCCTGCGCCCTGATGTGCTGCGCACAATGACCGCCGCAGGAGATCCAGAGAATGAGCAGAAACTACTTCGGCACCGATGGCATTCGAGGCACGGTCGGGCAGGGCTCGATCACGCCGGACTTCATGCTCCGGCTGGGACACGCGGTCGGGCGCGTGCTGCGCGTAAGCGCGACGCGGCCGACCGTGCTGATCGGCAAAGACACACGCATCTCCGGCTACATGATCGAGTCCGCGCTGGAAGCGGGCTTCGCCTCGGCCGGCGTCGATGTGTTGCTCTGCGGCCCGCTGCCCACGCCCGGCGTCGCTTACCTGACGCGGGCGCTGCGGCTGGATCTGGGTGTGGTCATCAGCGCCTCGCACAACGCCTATCCTGATAACGGCATCAAGTTCTTCTCGGCGCGCGGCGAGAAGCTGTCGGACCAATGGGAGCAGGAAGTCGAGGCCGCCTTGTTGCAGGCGCCGCGCTGGGCTGATTCGGCCGGGCTGGGCCGCGCACGTCGGCTGGATGACGCCCGCGGGCGCTATGTCGAGTTCTGCAAGAGCACGGTGCCGCACAGCCTGTCGCTGCGCGGCATGAAGATCGTCGTCGACGGCGCGAACGGGGCTGGCTATCAGGTGGCGCCGGAGGTTTTCCACGAGCTGGGCGCAGTGGTGGTGCCGATTGGCTGCAGCCCGGACGGCATGAACATCAACGACGGTTTCGGTGCGACCGCGCCACAGGCGCTGGTACGGGCCGTCGCGGAGCACCGCGCCGACTACGGCATTGCGCTGGACGGCGACGCCGATCGGCTGCAGATGGTCGACGCGACCGGGCGCCTGTTCAACGGCGACGAATTGCTCTACGTGCTGGTCACCGACCGGCTGGCCAAGGGCGACCGCGTGCCTGGTGCAGTGGGCACGCTGATGACGAACATGGCGATCGAACTGGCGCTGCGCGCGCGCGGCGTACCGCTGGTGCGTGCCAAGGTCGGAGACCGACACGTACTGGAAGAACTGTCCGCCCGCGGCTGGCAGTTGGGCGGCGAGGGCTCCGGCCACCTGCTGGCGCTGGACCGTCACACCACCGGCGATGGCATCGTCAGTGCGCTGCAGATTCTGCAGGCGGTTCGCCGGCAGGGCGGCACACTGGCCGACTTGCTGGAGGGCGTGACGCTGTTTCCGCAGACCCTGCTCAACGTGCGTCTGCGCGAGGGTGCGGACTGGCGCCAGAACGCGGCACTGCAACAGGCGCAGGCGGCGGCTGAAGGTCAACTGGGCGATTGGGGCCGGGTGCTGATCCGTGCGTCGGGCACCGAGCCGGTGCTGCGCGTGATGGTCGAGTCGAACGACGCCGGCCTGGGCCGACGTTGTGCCGAGACGATGGCCGAGGCTGCCGCCCAGAGTTGACTCGGGCGGCAGGCGGGTCAGCGGCGCGGCGGCGCCGGCGGCATCATCACACGGTCGATCACGTGCACGACGCCATTGGTCGCCAGCACGTCGGCCTGCTGCACCACGGCGTCTTCGACGGTCACGAACGTACCCGCCTTGGACAGTGCGACGTTGGCGCCCTGCACCGTCTTGGCATTGCCGGTGGTCACCTCGGCCGAGGTCATCCGCGCCGGCAGCACGTGATAGGTCAGGACCGCGCGAAGCATGTCCTTGTTCGCAGCCAGGTCGGCCATCGTCTTCGCCGGTACCGCCTTGAAGGCCTCGTCGCTCGGGGCAAAGACCGTGAACGGGCCGGCGCCACGCAGCGTCTCGGTCAGGCCGGCTTCAGCGATCAGGCGATTCAGCGTGGACAGGGTGGGGGTTCTTGCGGCGGTATCGGCGATGGTGGTCGGCGCCGGCGTGCTGGCACAGCCGGCGAAGGTGACGAGCGCTGCCAGACTGGCGGCGGCCAGGAAAGTGCGCTTGCTTCTGAACATGAAATTCTCCTGAGTCGGCTGGGTTCGGCGTGAGGACGTTGGTGATCCTCTGGATGACTGCAATCATGGCTCCGTGGTCGAAGCTCGACCGGGTCTCGATGACGCTGGGCGACGCTAACGGCGATCTGTGACAAATCGATGTCGCTGTGTGACAGCACCCAATCGGCTCAGGATGCTTCAAGGTGTGTCATGGATACGTCATCTTGGCCGCCTATCGTCTGGCCTCATTCAAAGCTCCACAGCAAGAGGTTCCAGCATGGGCATGTCCTGGTTTAGAACGGTTGTCACTCTCTCCGCCGCCGCGGCGTTTTCCGTCGCTGCGCTCGCGCAAGACGTGACCGGCGCCGGCGCCACCTTCCCGGCACCGCTCTACTCGAAGTGGGCTGACGCCTACAACAAGGCGGTTGGAGCGCGCATCAACTACCAGTCAGTGGGGTCGGGTGCCGGTCTGCGCCAGATCCGCGGCAAGACGGTCGACTTCGGCGCATCGGACATTCCGCTGACCGACGCCGATCTGGCCAAGGACGGTCTGGTGCAGTTCCCCACCGTCATCGGCGGTGTCGTGCCGGTGATCAACGTGCGCGGCCTCACGCCGGGCCAGCTGCGCATGTCGGGTCAGGTTCTGGGCGACATCTATCTGGGCAAGATCGCGAAGTGGAACGATCCTGCGCTGGTCGCGATGAATCCGGGCGTGCCGCTGCCTGACAGCGCGATCGCCGTCGTGCGCCGCGCCGACGGTTCGGGCACCACCTTCATCTTCACGAACTACCTGTCGAAGGTGAACGCCGAGTGGAAGTCCAAGGTGGGTGAGGGCTCGGCGGTCAACTGGCCGACCGGCGCCGGCGGCAAGGGCAACGAGGGTGTTGCCGCTTTCGTGCAGCGGCTGCCAAACTCGATCGGCTACGTCGAGTACTCCTACGCCAAGGGCAACAAGATGTCCCACGTGCTGATGCGCAACGCTGCCGGCAGCTTCGTGGCGCCGGACGACACCGCTTTCAAGGCCGCGGCGGCGGGTGCCGACTGGGCCAAGTCGTTCTTCCAGATCCTGACCGAGCAGCCGGGCCGCGAGTCGTGGCCGATCACCGGCGCGACCTTCATCGTGATGCACCGCGCTCAGGACAAGCCGGTTCAGGCCTCCAACTCGCTGAAGTTCTTCGAGTGGGCCTTCATCAACGGCGACAAGATGGCAAGCGAACTGGAGTACGTGCCTCTGCCGGAGTCGGTGAAGGCGCTGGTGCGCCGTGAGTGGGCCAACATCAAGGACGGCGCCGGCGCCGCGGTGGCCTTCAAGTAAAGCCTCGGCAACCGACAACGACCCCGCCCTACAACCCCGGGGTCGCTTGGCGGCCGCCGGGGTTTGATGTCAGACACGCCGAGGGAGCACCTGTGGCCGCTACACTTCCCGCAACGCCTTCCGGGTCCGACAAGAACAAGATGGAGCGTTCGGCACTTGGCGGGGAACCCCCGGAGAGGCGACGGCGACTGGCATGGGCGGACACGGCGTTTTCTTTCGCGGCCCACAGTGCAGCCTGGATCACCTTGGCGCTCTTGGCGGGCATCATCGGCTCTCTGGTCATGGGCGCCTGGCCCTCGATCAGAGAGTACGGGCTGAGCTTTCTCTGGCGTTCCGAGTGGGATCCGGTGGAAGACCGCTACGGCGGTTTGGTGATGATCTACGGGACGCTCGCAACGTCCTTCATTGCGCTGATCATCGCGGTGCCGGTGAGCTTCGGCATTGCTCTCTTCCTGACCGAGTTGTCACCCAACTGGCTGCGTCGGCCCCTTGGCGTGGCCATCGAACTACTGGCCGCGGTGCCCAGCATCGTCTACGGCATGTGGGGTCTGCTGGTGTTCGGCCCGATCCTCGCCACTTACGTGCAGCAGCCGGCACAAGCGCTGTTCTCCGATGTTCCGATCCTCGGCGCGCTGGTGTCGGGCGCTCCGGTGGGCATCGGCATCCTGTCGGCCGGCATCATCCTGGCCATCATGGTCATTCCGTTCGTCGCCTCGGTGATGCGCGATGTCTTCGAGACCACGCCGGCGATGCTCAAGGAGTCCGCATACGCGCTGGGCTCG
>JBBQOR010000221.1:0-4979 GCA_038331055.1 Burkholderiales bacterium | reverse complement strand
CACCGGGAATCACGCGCTGCGCGCGCTCGAAAGCAGCGGCGTTGCTGCGAACTTCAGTGGACACGGCGCGGGGCTCCTTTGGTGGTCTTGGTGTCCTCGAAAGCGCTCTCGACCGTCTCGCCGCCTTCGCCGGCGGCGCCTTCTTCGTCATCCCCCGGCGGCTGGGCCCAGAAGAAGCGGTCGGGGACGATGTTGCCCATGCCCGGTCGGAAGCCGCTGTCCAGGCTCTGGTCGAGGAAGGCGAGCGCCTCGCCCACGGCGGCCTGCAATTCGCCGCCCGAGGCCAGCAGCGCGGCCAGTGCCGCCGACAGCGTGTCGCCGGCGCCGACGAAGCTGGCGTCGAACAGCTCGAACTTCTCGCCGCTCAAGGCGCCCTGCGGCGAAGCGAGTACGTTGTCGATGAACTGCTCGCTGCCCTTGGCCGGCAGCATCACGCCGGTGACCAGCACGAAGGGCGTGCCGTGCTCACCGGCCGCCACGGCCAACTCGCGCGCCGAGGGCGGGCGCTCGTTGTCCCAGTCGGGCAGCAGGAAGTCGGTCAGCGTCTTGTGGTTGCCCACCAGCACCTCGGCGGCAGGCAGGATCAACTCGCGAAAGGCGTCCAGATAGGGCTGCTGCTTGTCCTCCGGCAGCCAGGACAGGCTGGGCAGGTAGGCCACCATCGGCACGTCGTGGTAGTCCGACAGCACCTCGGCCACCGCGCTGACGCCCTCGGCGGAGCCGAGGAAGCCGCACTTGAAGCCGGCCACGGTGACGTCCTCGAGGATGCTGCGCGCCTGCTCGGCGATGGCGTCGGCGTCGATCTCGTGGTGATCGAAGACCTCGGCGGTGTCGCGCATCACGATGCCGGTGACGACCGGCAGCGCATGCGCTCCCATCGCCGCGACGGTGGTCACGTCGCCGGCCAGCCCGCCGGCGCCGCTGGGGTCGCTGGCGTTGAAGCTCATCACGCAGGCGGGGGCCGGCGGCTCGACGTTGGGGTCGGGGGTGTCGGGGGCCACGGTGGGTTCGATGGACATGAGATGGGGCCCGGAGGTGGCTGTGGACCCGGCCTCGCCGGACCTCCAGCATTGCCTGAAGTCTGTTGTGTATGTGCCTACAATTCCTTATGTTTCGCAGGAAGTGCGTGGCTACAATTGCGGGTCATTGTAGTGACCCATAGACCCTGGCGTGAGCGAACCAAAATCCTGGATGTGCCTGATCTGCGGCTGGATCTATGACGAGTCCGCCGGCGACCCCGAACACGGCCTTGCGCCCGGCACGGCCTGGGCCGATGTGCCCATGAACTGGACCTGTCCGGAATGCGGCGCGCGCAAGGAAGACTTCGAGATGGTGGCCATCTGACCGCAGCAGGCGCCGGCAGCGGCGCCCCGCGGCTCAGCACGAGAAGCGACGCGTGGCCCCTGCGATGACCTCTCAAGCCGGTGTCAAGGTGCTGGTGATCGACGACAGCAACACGATCCGGCGCAGTGCCGAGATCTTCCTGCGCCAGGGCGGCCATGAGGTGGTGCTGGCCGAAGACGGGTTCGACGCGCTGGCCAAGGTCAACGATCACGACCCCGCGCTGATCTTCTGTGACATCCTGATGCCCCGCCTGGACGGCTACCAGACCTGCGCGATCATCAAGCGCAACCCGCGTTTTGCGCATGTGCCGGTGATCATGCTGTCGTCCAAGGACGGGCTGTTCGACAAGGCGCGCGGGCGCATGGTGGGCTCGGAGGACTACCTGACCAAGCCCTTCACCAAGGACCAGCTGCTGCGCGCAGTCACCGTCCACCGTCCGACGGCCGGCCCGGCTGACGCCCAGACTTGAGGAGCAGACCCGCATGCCCATCCGCAAGATCCTGGTCGTCGACGACTCGAAGACCGAGTTGCACCACCTGAGAGAGCTGCTCGGCAAACGCGGCTTCAGCGTGCGCACGGCCGAGAACGGCGAAGAGGCGTTGCGCCGGCTGGCCGAGGACAAGCCCGACCTGATCCTGATGGACGTGGTGATGCCGGGCACCAACGGCTTTCAGCTCACACGCACCATCACGCGCGATCCGCGCTGGTCGGACGTGCCGGTGATCATGTGCACCAGCAAGAATCAGGAGACCGACCGCGTCTGGGGCATGCGTCAAGGCGCGCGCGACTATCTGGTCAAGCCGGTGATGGCCGACGAACTGGTGGCCAAGATCGCGGCTTTTGACAAGCCATGATGCCGCCGGGCCGTCGCAAAGGCGAATACCGAAGTGCGGAGCACGAAAGCTCCCCGATGCGCGGAAGTCGCTGAGCGCCGCCGATGTCCAACCGCGAAGCGCTGCGTGAACTGCAGACCCGGCTCGCCCAGCGGCTGCAGGCGGCGCGGACCGAGTCGCGCCGCGCCTCTTGGCTGGCGGTGGAGGTCGCTGGCGTCGGGCTGCTGTTCCCGCTGGCCGGCGCGGGCGAGATTTTCAGCGTGCCGCCGCTGCTGTCGATGCCCCATACGCAGCCCTGGTTCGCCGGCGTGGCCAATCTGCGCGGCGGCCTGCACGGTGTGGTGGACCTGGGCGCCTTCCTCGGCCTGCGTGCCGCAGTGCCGGAGGCCACGCGTGAGCACGGCCGGCTGGTGGCGTTGAATCCGCTGCTGGGCAGCCACTGCGCGCTGCTGGTCGACCGTCTGGCGGGCCTGCGCGGGGCCGAACAGCTGCAGCCGCATCTGCCGACACATTCGTCCGCGCAACCCGGCGTTGCGCCGGCCCGCCCGGCCTTTGCGCTGTCGGCTTGGGTCGACGCCGAGGGCCGCTATTGGCAGGAGATCGACCTTGGGGCGCTGGCGGCCAACGAGCAGTTTCTGGGGATTGCGGCTTGACGGCTGCGATACAGCCTGCGGCCGCACCACCCCGCCACAAGTGAAGACGAGGTTCGCATGAGTCTGCTGGACAGGATCAAGGGCCCGCCGCGCGGCGACGACCGAGTGCCGGCGCAGGACACGGTCAACCCGATGGAGGCGACGGTGCGGCTGGGCATGGGCGCGCTGCCGACCGATGCCCAGGCCTCGGAACTGGTGGCCGACTACCCCGAGCCGCCGAGCCGGCAGCCCAGGCGCGCGGGCAGTGCGCTGCCGCTGATCGGCGGCTGGCCGGCGGCGCGCCAGCAGTCCTTCTTGCTGACGCTGTTCGTACTTGGATTGCTCGGGCTGGTGACGGTGGCCGTGCTGGCCCTCAACGCGGGCGACCGCAGCAATCTGCAGGTGGCTGCGGCAGCGCAGGCGCAGACGCAATCGCAGCGGCTGGCCAAGTCGGTGTCGCAGGCGCTGGTCGGCAGCCCCGCGGCCTTTGCCGAGGTGAAGGAGAGCGTCGACCTGCTGGTCCTCAACGTGCGCGGACTGAAGAGCGGCGGCGGCGAAGTGCCGGCCGCGCCGGGCGCGTTGCAGGCCGATGTGGACAGGCTGCTTCCACTGGTCGACCGTGCCGAGCAGAGCAGTGCCAAGGTGCTGGCGCAGCAGAAGACGCTGACCGCCGTCAGCGAGGCGCTGCGCGAGATCAACCGCCAGTCGGCCGACCTGCTGGAGACGGCCGAGACCGTTGCTTCGCTGAAGCTGCAGGCCGGCGCCACCGCGGCCGAGATCTCCTCGGTCGGCCAACTGGTGATGCTGACCCAGCGCATCGGCAAGAGTGCCAACGAGTTTCTGACCGTCGAGGGCGTGAGCCCGGAGGCCGTGTTCCTGCTTGGCAAGGATCTGAACTCGTTCCGCGAGATCGCCGCCGGCGTGCTCGACGGCAACCCCGATCTGCGCCTGCCCGGCACGCGCGACGCCGGCGTGCGCGACCGGCTGCGTGCGCTGATCACGCAGTTCGACGAGACGCGGGCCAAGGCCGGTGCGATCCTGGGCAGCCTGCAGGACGTGGTCAGCGCGCGCGAGGCGCAGAACGTGATCGTCGGCGACAGCGAACCGCTGCGCCTGGGGCTCGATGCGCTGCAGCAGCGGCTGGCCAGCGGCGGCGCGCTGGCGGCGCAGTTGCTCACCGCGGGTGGGCTGGCGCTGATGCTGCTGTTGTTCGGTGCCTGGGGGCTGTTGCGCCTGTTCGTGCAGGAGCAGACCGAGCGCTCACTGCTCGCCGAGCAGCAGCGCACCGAGGCCGAGCGCCAGGAGCAGGAGGCCAAGCGCGTCAACGATGCCAACCAGGCGGCCATTCTTCGCCTGATGAACGAGCTGCAGACGGTCGCCGAAGGCGATCTGACCCAGCAGGCCACGGTGACCGAGGACATCACCGGCGCCATCGCTGATTCCGTGAACTACACGGTGGAGGAACTGCGCACGCTGGTCTCGCAGGTGCAGACCACGGTCGCACGCGTGGCCGAGACCACCGAGCAGGTCGAGCAGACCTCCACCGAGCTGCTGGCCGCCTCGACCGAGCAGCTGCGTGAGATTCGCGATACCGGCGAGTCGGTGCTGCAGATGGCCGGCCGCATCAACGACGTGTCGGCGCAGGCGCAGCATGTCTCGCAGGTGGCGCGGCAGTCGCTGCAGGCCACCGAGCTGGGGCTGGCGGCGGTGCAGAACAGCATCGGCGGCATGAACGCCATCCGCGACCAGATCCAGGACACCGCCAAGCGCATCAAGCGGCTGGGCGAGTCCTCACAGGAGATCGGCGAGATCACCGAGCTGATCGGCGACATCACCGAGCAGACCAACGTGCTGGCGCTGAACGCCGCCATCCAGGCCGCCTCGGCCGGCGACGCCGGGCGCGGCTTCTCGGTGGTGGCCGAGGAAGTGCAGCGGCTGGCCGAGCGCTCGGGTGAAGCGACGCGGCAGATCGCGGCCATCGTGCGCACCATCCAGACCGACACGCAGGACGCGGTGGCGGCGATGGAGCGAAGCACGCAGGGCGTGGTCGAGGGCGCACGGTTGTCTGACGCCGCGGGTGCGGCATTGGCCGACATCGACCGCGTCTCGCGTGAGCTGTCGCAGCTGGTGGCGCGGATCTCGGCCCAGGCCACGCGCGAGGCTGAGTCGG
>JBBQOR010000220.1:0-4981 GCA_038331055.1 Burkholderiales bacterium | reverse complement strand
GCCGGCGGCGCGACATGTGCGCGAACTCGCCGAGAGTGAACGGCGCTTCCAGAGTGCCTTCACGCACGCCTCGATCGGCATGCTGCTGGTGAGCTTCGAGGGCCGCATCCTGCAGACCAACAACGCGCTGCGCGGCCTGCTCGGGCATGAAGACAGCTTCGGCCCCGGCACCCAGTTCGGCGCGCTGGTGCAAGCCGAAGACCAGGCGGCGCTGAGCGGCCTGCTGGAGCGCATGCGCAGCGGCGGCAGCGATACCGCGTCGATCGAACTGCGCTGCCTGAGGCGCGACGGCGGCGAAGTCTGGGTCTCGCTGCACAGCAGCTTCTTTGCCGAGGCCCGCTCGGGCGAGTCCTGCCTGATCCTGCAGGTGCAGGACATCAGCGCGCGCCGACACGCCGAGGCGCGGCTACACCACATCGCCTTCCACGACGGCCTGACCGGGCTGCCCAACCGGGCGCGGCTGTACGAGCACCTGCGCCAGGCGATCGAGCTGGCTCAGGCCGACGCGCACCGCCAGTTTGCCGTGATGTTCCTCGACTTCGACCGCTTCAAGCTGATCAACGACAGCCTGGGCCACGCGGTGGGTGACGAGTTCCTGATCCAGGTGGCGCGGCGTCTGCAGAACTGCGTGCGCCCGGGCGACGTGGTGGCGCGGCTGGGCGGCGACGAGTTCGTCGTACTGGCCACAAAGGTCACCGACGAGGCGGCGGTCACGACGCTGGCCGAGCGACTGCAGACCACCATCGGCAAGCCGTTCTCGATCGTCGGCACCGAGATCAGCACCAGCGTCAGCATCGGCATCACGTTCAGCCGCTTCGGCTACAGCACGCCTGACGAGGTGCTGCGCGATGCCGACATCGCGATGTACCGCGCCAAGGCGCAGGGCAAGGCGCGGCATGCGCTGTTCGACATCGAACTGCACGCCGAGGTCTCGCAGCGCCTGCGCCTGGAAGGCGAGCTGCGTCAGGCGCTGGCCGAGGGCGCGCTGGAAGTGCACTACCAGCCGGTGTTCGAACTGGAAAGTGGTGCACTCGCCGGCTTCGAGGCGCTGGCGCGCTGGCCGCATCCGCAGCAGGGCATGGTGCCGCCGGCTCTTTTCGTGCCGATCGCCGAGGAGTGCGGGCTGATCGTGCAGCTGACCGACTTCGTGCTGGAGCAGTCGGCGCAGCGGCTGCGCGAATGGAGCGACCTCGACCCCTCGCTGGCCCGGCTGTCGGTGCAGGTCAACCTGTCGGGCAACGACCTGTCGCACCCGGCGCTGGTGCAGCGTGTGCTGCAGACGCTGGTCAAGCATCGGCTGCAGCCGCAGCAGCTGACGCTGGAGCTGACCGAGAACATCCTGGCCCAGCGCCTGCACGCGGCGCGCGACAAGCTCGACGCGCTGCGCCATCTGGGCGTGGGCTTGTCGGTGGACGACTTCGGCACCGGCTACAGCTCGCTCAGCCACCTGGCCAGCCTGCCGGTGGACAGCCTGAAGATCGACCGCAGCTTCATCGCCCGCATCGGCGACAACTCGCGCGGCGCCGAGGTACTGCGCGCCATCGTGATGCTCGGCCGCTCGCTGGGCAAGTCGGTGGTGGCCGAAGGCATCGAGAACGAAATGCAGCTGGAAGCACTTCGCGCCATGGGCTGCGACCGCGGCCAGGGCTTCCACCTCTCGCGCCCGCTGCCGGCGCACGAGGCCGAGGCGCTGCTGCGCAGCCTGGTGCCGGACTGGAGCACCGGCTTCGGGACGGGCTACCTGAGTGAGAGCGCGCCGCTGGCGCGGCATTGAGCCTGTGCGCTACTGAACCGTGCCCACGGCCGGCGGCTGGTCACGCCCCGGGGTGAACAGCCCGGCGGCGTCGACCGCGTCGAAGTGGTACTGGCGGCCACAGAACTCGCAGCCGATCTCGACATCGCCGCGCTCGGCGACGATCGACTCGATCTCGGCGCAGCCCAGGCCCTGCAGCATCACGCTCACCCGCTCGCGCGAACAAGAACAGGCGAAGCGCGGCACCAGCGCCGGGTCGGGCGCGAAGCGCGTCAGGCGCTCCTGCCAGAAGAGGCGGTGCAGCAGACGATCACTGTCCAGCGTCAGCAGCTCATCGTCGGTCAGCGTGGCGGCCAGCAGCGCGATGCGGTTGAAGCCTTCGTCGCGGCCGATGCGCGACTCGTCGGCGCCGTGGCGGCCCGCGCCCTCGCCGGGCAGGCGCTGGATCAGCAGGCCGGCGGCGCTGTGCTCATCGGCGGCCAGCAGCAGGCGCGTGTCGAGTTGCTCTGACTGCAGCATGTAGTGCTCGAGCACCTCGGAGATGCGCTGCAGCGGCTCGCGCTGATCGCCGTGCAGCGCGACCACGCCCTGGTACGGCTGCTGGCCGCGGCTGCGTTCCAGCGGATCGAGCGTGATCGCGCAGCGGCCCTGGCCGTGCACGTTGACCAGGGCCGCCAGGCGGTCGGTGTCGGCCGTCGCGCCCACGACCTTGGCGGTGGCGCGGAACTGCAGGCCGTCGCGCACCTCGGCCACTGCCAGCTTGACCGGCCCGTCGCCAAACACCTGCAGCACCAGTGCGCCGTCGAACTTGATGTTGGCGCGCATCAGCACACCGGCCGCGCACATCTGCCCGAGCAGCGCGCGCACCGGCGCCGCATAGGGCTCGGCGCGCGCGGCCTGCAGCGCCTGCCAGCTTGGGCGCAGACGCACCAGCATGCCGCGCACCGGCAGGCCTTCGAAGATGAACTTGTGCAGTTCGTCGACCATGATCGGTTCAGGCGCCAAGTCGGTCATCCGATCGCCTGCAGACCGCTGCGATGGCGTCGCGCCTGCTCGATGTAATGCGCGGCGCTGAAGCGCAGGCGTTCGATCTCCGCCGGCTCCAGCGGCCGCACCGCCTTCGCCGGCCGGCCGAGGATCAGCATGCCGTCGGCGAACTCCTTGCCTTCGGTGATCAGCGAGCCGGCGCCGACCAGGCAGTGGCGGCCGATGCGCGCCCGGTTGAGCACGATCGACTGGATGCCGATCAGCGAGTGATCGCCCACCGTGCAGCCGTGCAGCATCACCTGGTGGCCGACCGTGACACCCTCGCCCAGCGTGAGGCCGATACCGTCGTCGGTGTGCAGCACGCTGCCGTCCTGCACGTTGCTGGCACGGCCGATGTCGATGAGGTCGTTGTCGCCGCGCAGCACGGCGCCGTACCAGATGCTGGCCAAGGCGGCCAGCCGCACGCGGCCGATCACGCTGGCGCCGGGGGCGACCCAGGCATCGGCGGCAAGTTCTGGCGAGTGTTCGCCCAGGCGGTAGACAGGCATGAGAGGTTCGGCTTCAGTCGTTGGGGATGTCGTTGGGGATGTCGTTGCAGGTGTCGTGGGGAAACCGATGATTCCACGATCGAGACGCTGCTCGTGGTTGATGCTTCAAGACCGTGAGTCTGCCCCGCGAAGCGCCGAAAGTTCTGCCTCGTCGAAGCCAGCGGCACGACGCGCTTCCAGGTTGAATGGACCGCGCAGCCTGGGCGCCCTGTACTTGACCGCCAGATCGGCATAGGTCGCCACGGCATCGAGCCCGCGCTCGTCGCAGAGGTAGCGGTACCAGCGGTTCCCCACCGCCACATGCCCGATCTCATCGCGCAGGATCAGGTCCAGGATCTCCCCCGCCCGGTGATCACCCGCCCCCACAAGCTTTGCCTTGATCGGGGGCGACGCGTCCAGGCCCCGCGCCTCCAGCGTGCGGGGCACCAGCGCAATGCGCGCAAGGATGTCGCCCTTGGTCTTCTCCGCCATGCTCCACAGCGCGTTGTGGGCCGGAAAGTCGCCGTAGGCGAATCCCATCGAACCCAGGTGATCACGCAGCAACTGGAAGTGAAGCGCCTCCTCTTGCGCAACTCCAGTCCACTGCAGGTAGAACTCGTCAGGCATGCCTGCAAAGCGCCAGCACATATCCAGGGCCAGGTCGATGGCGTTCAGTTCGATGTGGGCCAGGGCGTGGATCAGCGCCGCCCGACCCTCGACGGTTGCCATCGACCGCGGCTTGATCGACAGGTGATCGACAAGCACCGGCCGGTCCGGCCGGCCAGGCACGCCATCTGGCTCGGCCAGTTCGTCAGCTGCACCTACAGGGCCACCGCCCCGTCCCAAGTCGCGCGCCAGGGCGGCCTTCTGATTCGGATCGCGGCAAGTCAGCGGTGCCAGGGCTTGTGTCCGAAGTGTTGACATGGGTCAGATTGTCGGCGCCCAGCCCTTATGCGCGCTGGGTGACAGACGGCGCGGCGAATGCGGTCGATGCTCGACCTTGACTGCAACCCCAGGAGAGCCCGCCATGACCACCACCCGCCTATCCACTTCGCACCGCTGGCCAGCCGTGCGGCCTGCGGCGGCCGCCGCACTGATTTCTGCGGCGTTGGTCAGCGCCGGCTGCGGCAACATGAGCGATCGCCAGCGCGGCACAGCCCAAGGCGCAGGCGCCGGCGCAGTGGCCGGCGCGCTGCTCGGCGGCGTCACGGGCGGCAGCGCCGGGCGCGGCGCGGTGATCGGCGGCGCCCTGGGCGCGGTGACCGGCAACCTGTGGTCCAAACATATGGAGGACAAGCGCAAGGCGCTGTCCCAGGCCACCGCCGGCACCGGCATGGCAGTCGAACGCACCGCAGACAACCGGCTGAAACTGAACGTGCCCAGCGATGTCTCGTTCGACACCGGCAGCGCCGACATCAAGCCGCAGATGCGACCGGTGCTCGACGAGGTCGGCCGCTCGCTCGAACCCGGCGTGCGCGTCACCGTCGTCGGCCATACCGACAGCACCGGCGGCGACGCGATCAACGACCCACTGTCGCGTGAACGTGCGATGGCGGTGCGCGACTACCTCCGTGCGCGCGGCATGCCGGTCGAGCGGGTCAGTGTGCAGGGCCGGGGCTCGCGCGCGCCGGGGGCCCGCAACCACAGCGACCGCGGCCGGGCCGCCCACCGACGGGGGGTGTTCTTGGGGGCGGACCCCCCCGGCAGAGGCCGC
>JBBQOR010000219.1:0-4992 GCA_038331055.1 Burkholderiales bacterium | reverse complement strand
CCTGACGCCCGCGCGGGCGATGGCCGCCGGCCGATCCTCGAAGGCCTGAACTTCGAGCTCGAGCCCGGCGCCGGGCTGGGTGTCATCGGGCCGAGCGCCTGCGGCAAGACCTCGCTGGCGCGGCTGCTGACCGGCATCTGGCGGCCCGACGCCGGCGCGGTACGGCTGGACGGCGCGAGCTTCGAGCACTGGAGCCGCGAGGCGCTGGGCCGGCACATCGGCTACCTGCCGCAGCAGGCCGCGCTGCTCGAGGGCACGCTGGCGCAGAACATCGCCCGCTTCGACCCCGAGGCCGGCGACGAGGAGATCATTGCCGCGGCGCGGCTGGCCGGCGTGCACGAGATGATCCTGCGCCTGCCGCAGGGCTACGCCACGGCCGTCGGCCCGGCCGGCGAGAGCCTGCTCACCGGCGGTCAGCTGCAACGCGTGGCGCTGGCGCGCGCGGTGTTCCGCGGCCCGGCGCTGGTGGTGCTGGATGAGCCGAACTCGAACCTCGACGCCGAGGGCGACGCGGCGCTCGGGCAGGCCATCGCTGCGCTGCGCGAGGCCGGCAGCACGGTCGTCGTGATGGCGCACCGGCCGAGCGCGATTGCCGCCGTCGACCAGATCCTGATGCTTGAAGAGGGCCGGCAGACCGCCTTCGGCCCCAAGGCCGAGGTGCTGCGCCGCTTCACGCGTGCGGCCAGCGCCTGAGATGTCGCCAGACACGCCCGTCGAACCACCCATGAGCACGATCGCATTCCCACCCCTTGCCGCCGGCCCGGATGCCGCCGCCGCGGCCGCGGCGCAGGCCGGTGCGCCGCTGCGGCCGCAGACCTCGGTGCGTGGCGCGGTGATGAGCGGCCTGCTGGCGCTCGCGCTGCTGGTGCTCGGGCTGGGCGGCGCATCAGCGCTGGTGGGTGTGTCGGGGGCGGTGGTTGCGCCGGGGCTCGTCGCGCTGCAGGGCCGCGCGAAAACCGTGCAGCACCTGGACGGCGGCATCGTGCGCGAGATCCGTGTGCGCAACGGCAGCACCGTGAGCCAGGGCGAGACCTTGCTGCGGCTGGACGACACGCGGCTGCTGGCCAACGCCGAGATGCACGGCCTGCGCCTGCGTGAAGGGCTGGCGCGCCTGGCGCGGCTGCAGGCCGAGCGCGACGGTCGCGGGTCGATCGACTGGAGCGCCGCCTCCTTGCCGGCGCTTGCGGGCTGGGACGACTCGGCACTGGCCGCCGCGCCCGAGCAGCATCAGGCACAGCAGCGCCTGTTCGAGTTGCGGCGCGCGGCACGCGGCGGGCGGGGCGCGCAGCAGACCGAGCGCATCAAGCAACTCGAGGCACAGATCGCCGGCGTGCAGGGCCTGATGGCGGCGCGCAGCCAGCAGCTCAGCTCGATCGGCGGTGAGCTGACCGACCTGCGCGCGCTGCTGAAGGAAGGCTTCATCAGTGCACCGCGCGTGCTGCAACTCGAGCGCGAGCAGTCCGCACTGGCCGGCCAGCTGGCCGAGCACCGCGCCGAGCTGGCGCGGCTGGCCAACGGCATCGAGGAGGCGCGCATCGGCCGGCTGCAGAGCGAGCGCGAGTTCCAGGAGCAGGTGCAGGCCGAGTTGCGGCAGCTCACCGTCGAGCTCAACGACAGCGCGCAGCAGTACCGCACGATCCGCGAGCAGCTGGCGCGGGTGGAGATTCGCGCGCCCGAGGCCGGCGTCGTGCACGAGCTGGCCGTCAGCACCGTCGGCGGCGTCATCGCGCCGGGCGCCCTGCTGATGCAGATCGTCGCACCCGACGGCATGCTGGTCGTCGAGGCCAACGTGGAAGCCGCGTTCATCGACCAGGTGCGCGCCGGGCAGGAGGCCGTCGTGCGCTTCCCGGCCGCCGCGCGCGACCAGACGCCCGAGCTTCCGGCCACGGTGGTCAGCGTATCGCCGACCAGCGTCGTCGACGAGCGCAGCGGCGCCGTCTTCTACCGCGCCGAGATCCACATCGCGCGCGACCAGATCGAGCGCATGCGCGTCGGCGTTGTGATGCCCGGCGTGCCGGTCGAGGTGTACCTGCGCACCGGCGAACGATCGATCCTGAGTTACCTTACGCGACCCCTGACCGACCAGTTTCAGCGCGCGCTGCGCGAGAAGTGAAGACCTTGGAGAACTCTGCAATGAAGACCCTGCGCCAACTGTCCGTTACCCTTTTTGCCGCCACCTCGGTCGGCCTTGCCTGCCTGCCGGCCGCGGCGGAGACATGGAACTTCTCCGCCACGCTCGGCGGCGGCGGCACGCTCAGCGGCTGGTTCAGCGGCGACGCGGGTGGCGACGGCGTGCTGTCGTCCGTCCAGGGCGAGGTCACGGGCTTTCACCTGAGCTTCAGCGGTCAGGCGGGCGCAAGTCCGTTCGAGTTTGGGCTGGACTCACTCATCTGCGATGGCGGTTGCGCGCTGGTCTGGACCGTTGGCATGACGACACTCGGCGAATTCGGCAGCGACGGGCTGTACGTTGACGATGGCGCGCGTTTCGTGACTGCCGGCACTGCCGTGGCGATCGACGAGTTCGCACGCGTGGACTCGCTCGACCCGGCCGAGGTTGCGCTGCTCAGCCTCGGGCCCATCGCCGTCAGCGCCGTCCCGGAACCGGCCGCGGCGCTGCTGCTTGCCGCGGGGCTGGCCGGGCTGGCGCTGCAGCGGCGCGCGACCAGGCGTGGACCGCGCCTGCGCTGAACGGGCCGACCGCGGGGCCGTCGGTCCCGGCTTCTACGACTGCAGCGCCTGCAGCCGCATCGACAGACCGACCGGCGACATCGCGAAGGCGAGTCGCTCATCGGCGAGGCCGCCGCCGGGCGTGTCCACGCCGACGATGGTGAACCGGCCCAGCAGCACGGCCATCGCCATCTTCATCTCCAGCCGCGCCAGGTAGCGTCCGGGGCAGATGCGCGGGCCGGCGCCGAAAGGCATCGAGATGCGCCTGGCTGATGTGGCTGATGTGGCTGATGGGGCCGAGGTCGCCGCGGAGGTGGACGTTGACGGCGCGCCAGCACCATCGGCTGCCGCCAGCCAGCGCTCGGGCTCGAACTCCGCCGCGCGCGGCATATGCGCGTCGCTCACGCTGTCGCGCCGCATCACGCCGGTGACCACCATGCCGCGCGGCACCTGCACGTCGCCCAGCGTGGTGTCGGCCAGCGCCTGCATCACCAGCAGCGGCGCCACCGGCTTCAGGCGCATGGTCTCGTGGGCGCAGGCTTCGATGAAGTCCAGCTGGCCCACCTCGTCCCAGGCCGGGCAGGCAGCGTCGCTGACCACGCGGCGCACTTCCGCGATGGCGCGCGCCAGTGCCTGCGGGTGGCGCCACAGCAGGTGGATCATCCAGGCGATGGTGTTGGCGGTGGTGTCCTCGCCGGCCAGCAGCATGGTCAGCACGTTGCCGCTGACCTGCGCGTCGTCGATGCCGCTGCCCGGCTCATCGGCCGCGGCCAGCATGGCCTCGAGCAGGTTCTGCGGCCGTTCGCGCCGCTGCGGCTCGGCCTGCAGCCGTGCCCGCGCTTGCGCGATGAAGCCGTCGACCGCCTTGTTCACCTCGGCCACGCCGCGCTCGAGCTCGCGGTCGGCCGCGCTGCGCCACCAGCGCCACAGCGGCAGCGGCGCCAGCAGGCGGCGGCCCAGGGCGGGGAAGATCTTGTCCAGGTGGTGCTGCAGCACGTCGCCATCACTGGCCAGCGTGTTCACCTGCGAGCCGAAGGCCAGCCCGGCGATGGTGTCCACGGTGTAGCGCATCAGGTCGGCCTGCAGGTCGATGGCCCGGCCCTGCTGCGCGGCCTGCTGCCAGCGGCGGTCCAGCGCGGCGGCCACCTGCTGCAGCGCGGGGTAGTAGCGCCGCACATGGGCCGGGTCGAAGCTGGACATGACCATGCGCCGCTGGCGCTTCCAGACCTCGCCGTTGACAACGAAGAGGCCCGGCTTCATGCCCATCTCCAGCCAGATGTTCTCCAGCGCGGTGGTGCGGCGAAAGCCTTCGGGCCGGTCGCGCAGCACCTGCGCCACGATCTGGTGGTCGCCCACCACGAGCACGCGGCGCTTGCCGATGCGCATGCGGTACATCGGCCCGAACTCGCGCGACCACTGCTCCATCTTCAGGTGCGAGGCCCCGCCACGCAATTGATGCGCGTTGCCCAGCACCGGCAGTGCACTCGGCCCGGGCAGCTCTTCGTAGCGACGCAAGCGCAGCGCGGCGGCGGGTGGGGTATGGGTGTCCATCGGCGGCTCCTTGCGCTTGATGCCGAACAGGAAGGCTGACCTTGCCCCTGGAATCCGTACCCCATAGCCGAGTCACGAATTGACTTGCCTTGGTTGATTGGCAAGCCAGTCTTGCTCGAACTTCATCGGGCTGACGTAGGCCAGCGTCGAGTGCAGCCGAGTCCGGTTGTACCAGAGCAGCCAGTCGATAACTTCGTCCTTGGCCTGGCGCCTGGTTTCGAAGTCCTGCCCATACAGTCGCTCGACCTTCAACGACCCGAACAGCGTCTCGCTGCAGGCGTTGTCCCAGCAGTCCCCGCGCCGGCTCATCGACGCCGTGATGCCGTACTCCTTGAGCACATCCCGGAAGTCTTGACTCGCATACTGGCTGCCCCTGTGGCTGTGGAACATCAGCCCGCTGACCTTGCTCGGGTGGCGCTTGAACCAAGCCATGCGCAAGGCATCGATGACGATGTCGCGCGTCATGTCCTCACGCAAGCTCCAGCCCACCACCTGGCGGCTAAATAGGTCGATCACCACGGCCAGAAACAGCCAGCCTTCGCCCGTGTGGATGTAGGTGATGTCGCCCGCCCAGACCTTGCCCTGCTCGGCCACCGTGAACTGCCTGTCCAGCAAGTTCGGTGCAATCGGCAAGTCATGATTGCTGTCGGTGGTGACCTTGAAGCGGCGCTTGCCCTTGGCGCGGATGCCATGCAGTTGCATCAGCTTCTGCACCCGTTGCTTGCCTACCCGGATGCCGCGCGCCAGCAGTTCCTTCCAAGTGCGCGGCCAGCC
>JBBQOR010000218.1:0-4997 GCA_038331055.1 Burkholderiales bacterium | reverse complement strand
GGCGTGCCAGCGCCAGCCCTCGGGCCGCGTGGTCTGGGTGGCGCCATCGGGCAGCACGAAGTGGTTGAGCTCGGTCTGCAGCGCCAGCGTCATCCCCTGCGGCACGCGCAGCGCCGCGCGCAGGCCCATCTGCGGGCTGCGGTCGTAGGGCGCGACGATCGGCGCCGCCGGGTCCTGCAGCACCTGCCAGCGCTGCACGCGCAGATAGGCGAGCACATCGCCCGCGCCCAGCAGCAGCGGCCGCTCCAGCTGCACCGACAGCGGCAGCAGCCGCGGGATCACATGCTGGCGCGAGCGCGGGAAGTCCTTCCACCAGTCGTCGTCGCTGACGCGGATCAGGTCCGCATGCAGCCGCAGGCCCTTCGCCAGCGCGGCGTCGGTCTGCAGTTGCAGCGCGTGCCGCTGGCGCCGCGCCACGCGGTCGTCGGGCAGCCAGTCGGCCGCCAGCAGGCCTTCGTGTCGCCGCTCGAGCCAGCGGAACTCGCCCTCCAGCGCCAGGCCGCGGCGCGTGCTCAGGCGCGGCGCCAGCGTGGCATCACGGTTCGGGGCGATGTTCCAGTAGTAAGGCGCCGACAGTTCGATGCCGCTGCGGTTGTCCAGGTTCAGGCTGGGCGGCAGCCAACCGGACTTGCGCGCGTCAGTCACCGGGAATGACAAGGTGGGCAGCACCAGGATCGGCAGGCCGAGGAAACGCAGCCGCGCACCATCGGCGATGCCTTCGTTGGCCTCCAGATCCAGCCGCACGCGGTCGGCCTCGAGCACCCAGTCGGGGTCGCCCGAGCCGTCGCGCGGGCAACTCGTGTACTGCGCGTTGAGCGCGCGCAGGCGAGACGGGCCGAGGAAGTCGATCCGATCGGCCCGCCCGTTGACCCCGAGCTCGTCGAAGCTGAAGCGCGGGTCGAGGAAGCTGCCCTCGAAACGCTGCACACGCAGCGACAGCTCACTGCCGCTGTAGCGCGCACCACCGCGGCGGATGCGCACCGCGCCGCGCGCCACTGCCAGGTCCTGGCTGACCTCGTAGCTCAGGCGGTCGGCCTGGATCGTCAGGTCGCCGCGGCTGAACTCCACATCGCCGTCGGCCGCGAAGTCCAGGTCCGGGCGCCCGGTGATCTCGCGCGCCTGCAGCACGATGGGTAGCGCCGTGAGGGCCGCATCGCCCGCAGCCGAAGCCTTGCCAACCGCTGGCTGAGCCTGTGCCAGCGTGCACGACAGCAGCAACGCTAGCGCCAACCAGGCGAGGGCGGGGTCGGTGAGGAAAGGCGCGCGGGTTGGCACTGGGCGTGTTCGTAGAATGAAAATTATCCATGACGCCTCTCGACGCTTCAGTAACGGCCGCCGGGCCGGTGCCCGCCAGCACCAGCATTGCCTGGGCCGACTCGCAACGGCAGGTGCACTTCGACGCCTGGCTGCAAGGCATCGCCGCAGCACACGGTCTGCAGCCCGCGACGCTGGCGCCCGCCTCGGTCGACGCCAGCTTTCGCCGCTACCTGCGCGTGCAGGGCAGCCGCGGAAGCTTCATCGTGATGGACGCCCCGCCGCCGCAGGAAGACGTGCGCCCGTTCGTACGCGTGGCCGGGCTGATCAGCGATTGCGGGCTGCATGCCCCCGAGGTGCTGGCGTGCGACGCCCGACACGGCTTTCTGTTGCTCGAAGACCTGGGCACCAGGCTGTACCTGGACGCGCTGCACGAAGCCCCGGCGCGCGAGGCCGACCGCCTGATGCGCCAGGCCATCGATGCGCTGGTGACGTGGCAGTCGCGCGGCGACGCGAGCACCCTGCCGGCCTACGACGAAGCCCTGCTGGCGCGCGAACTCGCGCTGTTCCCGGAGTGGTGCGTGCAGCGTGAATTCGGCATCACCTGGACCGCGCAGCAGCACAGTGTCTGGCAGGGCGTCTGCCGGCTGCTGATCGATAGCGCCCTGGCGCAGCCCGCCGGGCCGGTGCACCGCGACTGGATGCCGCGCAACCTGATGGTGGCCGAGCCCAACCCGGGCATCCTGGACTTCCAGGACGCGGTGCGCGGCCCACTCACCTACGACCTGGCCAGCCTGTTGCGTGACGCCTTCATCAGCTGGGACGAGGAGCGTGAGCTCGACTGGGCCGCGCGCTGGTGGGCGCAGGCGCGGCGCGCCGGGCTGCCGCTGGAGGCCGGCTTCGGCGACGACTTCGCCGAGTGCTGGCGCGCGCTGGAGTGGATGGGCCTGCAGCGCCACCTCAAGGTGCTGGGCATCTTCTGCCGCCTGAAGCACCGCGACGGCAAGCCGCGCTACGCCGAGGATCTGCCGCGCTTCTTCGGCTATGCGACCAAGGTGGCCATGCGCTACTACCCGCTGCGCCCGCTGCTGAAGCTGCTCGAGCCGATGTCGGGGGCACGTCTGGGCAGCGGGCTGACGTTCTAGCCTGGCTCGCCCCCGGTCACACGCCACCACCGCGGGCCGCGCCGGCAACGCGCGCGACACGGCGGTGGCATCGAGGCAGACGGTGTCGGGCGGCTTGACAAGTGCGTCGCCAGGACACCCGGCGGGCGTCGGCTTTGCGCGTGGATCCTTTAAAGACCAAGCACTTGCCTTCGATCTCAGGATTGGTTCGATTCTTGCGTACGGTTGGGGTCGATTCATTCACATCCATTTCAGGAGTTCCGATTGTTCAAGCACCCCATCGCCGCCTCGACCATTGCAGTACTCGTCATGCTGGCCGGCGGCCCGTTCGGCGCCGTTGACGCGCATGCGGTCGCGGTCTACACCGGCACCTTCGATCCGCGGGGTCCCGTATACGGTTTCGCCGGCACGCACCAGTTCGAGGTCGACGAATCGTGCCTTGCCACGACCGGCTGGAAGCACGCCAACGGGTTCTCCGGCTCCAACTCGAATCCCGCTCTCTACCCCAGTTGCGGCAACGTGGTGCTCATCGGCGGCTCGCTGACGCTGCGCAAGTACGCCACGATCGGCACCGACGAGAACGCCACCCGCTTTCCAGGCGTTCCTGACAAGACCTTCCAGTTCTCCGAGGCTCAGAACGACTGGAATCCCAACCTCAGGGGTCCCGGGCTCGGCGGCATGTCCTACTACATCCGGAGCATCTTCGTCAGCTTCAACCCCATCAGCGGCCGCAACGAACTCGGTGGAATCGACACGCCTGAAACGTTCGGGGCTTTCGGTCCCTTCGACGGCATCAACTGGGCGCTCTACTGGGTCTCCGGTCAACGGCCTGTCGATGCCTTCGGGGGCAACGACGGGAGCCCGGCGGGTGTGTACCTGCTACAGAACTGTGTAATTCCGTTCAATGGGCAGTGCGCAGGAGCGCGAGCCGATGTCGCGCCGGCCAGCGCAACATTCGAACGCGTGCCGGAGCCGGGCAGCCTTGCGCTCGTCGCGGCAGCGCTGATGGCCGCCGGGATCGGCGCTCGGCGAGCGCGCGGCGGCTGAGGTCGCCGACGCACCGCCCTGGACCTGAGGTTTCGGCGCCCACCACCCGCTGGCTCCACGGCCACCTCAGCCTCCATCCGCGACGAGCGCCGCCACGCACCTTCATGACAAGAATCGGGGTGGGCGCCTCGGGGCTTGAGGGGATGAACACATTGACCAGCCCCATATTTCGCATCGGGTCTGGCGCCCGCGTTACAAGACGCAATCGCGGGGAAATCACCAAAAAGGGACCGCCGTGGAAGCCGAAATTGAGTCGATGGCCGCGCGCCAACTGCTGTGGAGTCGCCTGCAGGCGCTGATGACGTAGAAGTACGGGCGCGTGCACGTGCGCCGCTTGGCCAAGGAAATTGGCGGGTCGGCGGCGACGATGACCCGACTGAGCCACCAGAGACAGTACGTTGGCCTGGACTTGCTCTACCGCCTGCCCAAGCCCTTCGGGTTGCGCGGCTGGCAGTTGCTGGCGCCGGAGGGTCAGCCTGAAGATCCCCGCGCCAAGCTGTCGACCGAGGCCCTTGACCTGGCCAGCCGCCTGGACGGCATTGCTGATGCCGGACGGCGCTCACAGGCCTGCGCTTTGGCCATGCACGCCGTTCACGCGCTGGCGGCCGTCCCGTTGACGACTCAGATCACGTCCCCAGCCACACCCCCAAGCGACTCATGGCGGCACAGCCGATGTACGTCCGCCGTCCGGTTAGCCCAGGGCAGCGCCGGCTCCAACCGAGTCAACACAACCACTAGGTGTCAAGTCTCCGCCCTTAGTCGCCTGCTTGTAGGACGAGCCTGAAAGGAACGACACCTGGGCCGGTAGCGCCAGCATAGCCGTTGGTACGCCGCCCACTCAAGGCTGGGCGCTACATCCCCTAAGGCAAGCGCAGGGCCGACCTTGAGCAGCGCCGCCCGGGCGCGCCAGCGACAATACGGGTCTCCCCCACTTCTTCGCTGCCCCTGGCCGCTGCGCCGCGGGCAGCGGCCGCATTGATGTTCGCCTTCTTCGAGAGCCGGATCCGCCCGACCGCGCGGCCGGGCACCGCGCCGCCGCCCGGTCTGCTGGCCTTCTACTGGCATTACGTCGGCCAGACCAAGGGCCTGTACGGTGCGATGTTCGCCACCGGCCTGGTGGTGGCGCTGATCGACACGCTGATTCCGCTGTTCATCGGCCGCCTGGTGCGGCTGATGGAGTCGCCCGACCGCGCCGCCGCGCTCGCCTCGCAGATGCCGGGGCTGATCGCCATGGCACTGCTGGTGCTGATCGGGCGGCCACTGGCGCTGCTGGCCGACAGCCTGGTGCGCAACAACGCAGTAGTGCCCGGCGTCACCAGCCTGATCCGCTGGCAGAGCCACTGGCATGTGGTGCGACAGAGCTGGCCCTTCTTCCAGAACGACTTCGCCGGCCGCATCGCCAACCGCGTCATGCAGACCAGCAACGCAGTCCGCGAGTGCGTGGTCTCGAGCATCCGCGCCGTCTGGTACATCGCGATCTACGGCATCAGCGCCCTCGTGCTCATGGCCTGGGCCGACTGGCGCCTTGCCGTGCCGACGGCGGCCTGGGTCACGGGCTACGTGCTCTTCCTC
>JBBQOR010000217.1:0-5005 GCA_038331055.1 Burkholderiales bacterium | reverse complement strand
TGCGACAGGATCTGCGCACGCGACAGCGCCGCCGTTTCCACCGCGAAGTCGGCATCGACGATCCGCGAACGCGCACCGATCAGGTTCTCGGACGAGACCTGCAGGTTGGCGATCACGCTGTCGAAGCGGTTCTGCAAGGCGCCGAAGTTGGCCCGCGCCGTGGTCACCGCGGTGATCGCGGTGTCGAGCGCCGTGATGGCGGCCGTTGCGCTGGACGAGGTGGCGCCAGCGATCGACAGCGAAGCCAGGCTGACGGTTGACGACAGGTTGTTCATCGACACCGAGATGGTGTCCGAGGCGGCGTCGGTGCCCGCGCCCACCTGGATCGTGAAGGACCCGTTGGTGCCGTCGAGCAGCGTCTGGCTGTTGAACTTCGTGCTGCCGATCAGGCGGTCGACCTCGCTGCGCAGCTGCGTGAACTCCTCGTTGAGGTTGGTGCGGTCACCCGAGTTGTTGGTGCCGTTGGCCGACTGCACGGCCAGTTCACGCATACGCTGCAGTGCGTCGCCGACCTTTCCAGCCGCCCCTTCGGCGGTCTGCGCCATCGAGATGGCGTCATTGGCGTTACGCACCGCGACGCTCATGCCACGGATCTGCGAGTTCATACGCTCGGAGATCGCGAGGCCGGCAGCGTCGTCTTTGGAGCTGTTGACGCGAAGACCCGAGGACAGGCGTTGCATCGCTGTGGTCAGCGCCATCTGCGATGAGGAAACGCTGCGCTGGGCAGTGATCGAGTTCAGATTCGTATTGATGGACTGAGCCATGATGATGACACTCCTACACGGTTAAACATGCCCGGCTCAGGCGCCGGCTTGTACCCGACTCAGCACCCCGAAGAGCACCTTGTCATGCACTCCCGAAACGGTTGGCGACCGCTCCGGACCACGCCCGGCGTCAGAGGGCTTCAGCTCGGCCGGGACTTCTCCCGACCTGCGCTCTTGACCGTCCAACCGGACCACGAGGCCGACTCCTCGACCCGTTGACTTTGTTATCGGAGACATTTGCCTGCTCTTTAGGGCCTTCGCAATGTCTTTCTGTGCTACTGCGCTTGACCCGATGGAGCCCGGCCATCAGCAGACGGCAGCGGACTGCAGCGCGGCTGCGGCCCGTACCGAAGGCAAGACCCGACTGGTGTGGCATCGGCTGCTGAGCGACCCGACTTGAGCGCAACCGTTGATGCGGGCAGCGCCGACTGCCGCTTGAGGGGCTTTGCCGTGCCCTTGTTCCTGCGATCAGCGTGATGGTGGCCGCGGTCGAATGGGAGCCCGTTCGAACAGGCGCTGCCGATGTCCGTTGCTTACACCGTGGCTCTGGTCGTCATCGCCCGTGACGAGGCGTCGCGCATCGCGCGTCTGCTCGGCAGCCTGCGGCCCTGGGTGCACCGCATGCTGGTGCTCGACACCGGCTCGGTGGACGACACGGTAGCCATCGCACAGGCGCACGGGGCGCAGGTGCGCAACTTCAGCTGGTGCGACGACTTCGCGGCCGCGCGCAACGCTGCCCTGGACGCGGCAGCGGCCGACTGGCATGTGGTGCTGGATGCCGACGAGTGGCTCATCGACGGCGGACCGGCCCTGCGCGCACTGGCGCAACACAGCCCGGATTTTGTCGGCCAGATCGAGTTGGAAGACGGCTTCCGCGACGGCCCGGAATGGCGCATCGCGCATGTGCCGCTGTCGCGCGTGCTGCCCGGTGCGGTGCGTTACGCCGGACGCGTGCATGAGCAGCCGCAGCACCGGCTGCCGGTACAGCGGCTGCCGCTGCGCGTGGGTCACGACGGCTACACGCCCGAGCGCATGACGGCCAAGCGCGGGCGCAATCTGACGCTGCTGCACAAGATGCTCGACGAAGGTGCCCGCAGCGACGACGGCTATCTTGACTATCAGCTGGGCAAGGAGCACGAGGTGTTCGGCCAGCATGGGCTGGCCGAGCGCCACTACGCATCAGCGGCCGGGCGCGTGGGCGCGCGCGCACCCTGGCGCTTCGACCTGGCCGCGCGGCGGCTGCACGTGATGCAGCGCTGTGCGTTGCACGCAGCCGCCCTGGCCTACGCCGAGGGCCGTCTCGCCGATTGCGCAGAGTCGCCCGACTTCTTCTTCGCGCTGGGCAACCTGCTGCTGGACTGGGCCGCCGACGAACCCGACCGGGCGCCCGACCTGCTGCCATTGATCGATACGGCGTGGACCCGGTGCCTGGAGATCGGCGAGGCGCCGCACCTGAGCGGCGCGGTAGCCGGTCGTGGCAGCACGCTGGCGGCCTACAACCTGGTGGTGCTGTTCGACGGTCTAGGTCGCCGCGCCGAGGCCGAGGCGATGAGAAGGCGCGCGGACGCGGCGGCGCCGGTGCCGGCCTGAGCCGCAGAGATGGCGGGCCGGCACCCCGCATCTCGACCGCTTCGCGGCTGATGGTGCCGCCCACACTCTGCGCTTTCTCCAGACAGCGGCCCGGAGGCCCCATGAGCACAAAGCGCAATCTTGTCGTCGTCCGCGCCGGTGACGCCTCGCTGCATCCGCGCTGGCTGCTGCCGCTGGCCGAACGCAACTGGGACCTGGTGGTCAGCTACTTCGGCGATGACGCGCAGCGATATCGTGAGCCGGAAGTGCTCCGGCTCGATGCCAAGGGGCCGAAGTGGCCTGCCCTGCACACGCTGCTGTCGCCAGGCGGTCTGGACTGGCAGCGCTACGAGCGCGTCTGGCTGCCCGACGACGACCTCGACTGCCGCGGCAGCGACATCAACCGGCTGTTCGATCTGAGCGAAGCGCTCGGCCTGCAACTGGCCCAGCCTGCCCTGAGCTGGCAGAGCCACATCAGCCACGTGATCACGCTGCAGCAACCCGGCTTCAGCGTGCGCTACACCAGCTTTGTCGAGGTGATGGCGCCGCTGCTGTCACGCAGCTTCCTGCAGCGTGTGCTGCCCACACTGGGCGCCAACCTCTCGGGCTGGGGGCTGGACTACCTGTGGCCGCGTCTGGTGGATGTGCCCGGCCGCCACAGCGCCATCATCGACTGCGTGACGGTCACGCACACGCGCCCGGTCGGGGGCCCCAACTACGCGGTGCTGGCTCAAAACGGCAAAAACGCCTTCACCGAGATGGATGAGCTGCTGGCGCGTTTCGGCATCACCGACCGCGCGCAGCTGGTCTACGGCGCACTGGACCACGACGGGCAATTCAGCGCCTTGCCGGGCGACGGGGGCGAGGCCTTCGTCTACCGGCTGTGCGAAGGGCTGGCCGCGAGCGCGCGTGTGCCGGCCGATGCACTGGGCCACTTCATGCTTGAGCACATCCAGGCCCGGCGCGACCTGGCGTCGCTGCTGCAACAGCCGCGCGCTGCATAGCCGTCGGCGGCGGCGGCGAAGCCGCTGAACACGCGGGGAAGGCTGGCGCATCTGCACCGATCGCCGCCGGCGGGGCTCCGTAGAGTGGGGCGTGGGACTCTGCCTCGATGCACGGCAATCTGCCGAACGGCGAGCACCACCACTGATGAGCACACCCAAGTTCGCCGTCGAGCGCCCGCAGCCCTGGCTGGTGAACCCGCTGGACGGCGAGCGCCATCGCCGCTTCTTCGCCAACCTGCTGTTGGCCATCACCGAAACCGGTGCCGGGCTGCAAACCGCCGACATCCCTTTCGGCGGCGACTTCGCACCGCGGGTGGCGGCTGACGGGCACATCCTGTTGTCGTACCACTCGGTGGGCGCGGCACCCAACGTCTGGCGGCTCAAGGAAAGCTACGTCAGGCCGTACTACACCTTCGACCGCACCGGCTACTCGGGTTGGGCAGAGATCACGCACGACCCGCAAGCCGCAGCGCGCGTCAACGCCGTCGATCAGGCCCAGGCTGACCGTTTCGTCGAGGACTTGAGCGAGCGCCTGGTGCGCGACAACGCATCCAAATATCCGCAGCGCGGCGCGCAGCCGGCATTGGCGCCGGGCTATGTCTTCTATCCGATGCAGGTGATCGAGGACAGCGTGGCCCGCCTGTCGCGCATCGGCAGCCTGGATCTTCTGCGTGCGCTGCTGCAAGAGTCGCAGCGCAGTGGCGTGCGGCTGGTCATCAAGCGCCACCCGCTGTGCACGCACGTCGGCGTGCAGGAGCTGCTCGTTTCGGCGGGCGAGCAGGGGGCAGAGTTGTCAGACGCCTCGGTGCACACGCTGATCGCCGGTGCGCGCGCGGTGGTCACCGTCAACTCGGGCGTCGGCTTCGAGGCGCTGGTACACGGCAAGCCGGTGTTCACCGCCGGCGTGGCGGACTACGACCTGGTCACCCATCAGCTGCATGGCGAAGACGACGTCGGCCGCTGCTTCGACGCGACGGAGTGGGACGCCGCGCTGGTACGCCGCTTTGTCTTCCACTACCTGCGCGAGTACTGCGTGGACGGCGACGACGCGGGCTCGATCCGCCGGCGTGTCGAACACGCCGTGGCGCTGTACCGGCAGGCACCCGCGGCGGGGGTGGACGAGGCGGGCGCCTTTGCCCATCTGGCGGCCGTACGCTACTTCGCGCAGTCCGAGGCGCTGCGGCGCCAGGCGGCGACGGCTCAGGTTGCGGCAGCACCCCCGGTGCCCAGCCTTGACGCCGACGCAGCCCACAAGCAGCTGCTGCAACTCAATGCCAACAACTTCGAGATCCTCTGCAGCCTTTATGACCGGCTCGCCGGAAAGCTGCGCTCGCTGGACCAGCTCTACCACCTCAACCGCGCAGGCCAGCAGATGGCGCGCCAGGCCCAGAGCTTCTCGCCGGACTACTACCAGGCGCTGCACCTCAGCGACAGCGGCTTTCAGCAGAACAACTGGCTGTTGCCGTACCTCGAGCTGTTCCGCCGCACCGACATCGGCAGCCTGCGCGAAGTGGGTTGCGGCAACGGGGCCTTCCTCGCCGCCGCGCGCGAGTTCGTGCCGCGGGTGATCGGTGTGGACTGGGCGCGTTCGCCGCTGCTGCCGCAAGGCCCGGGCATCGAGTTCGTGCAGGCCGACATCACGCAGGCGGCGCTCGAGGCCGTGGACAT
>JBBQOR010000216.1:0-5005 GCA_038331055.1 Burkholderiales bacterium | reverse complement strand
TCCGGCTCGCCGTTGCGGCGGCCGAAGAGCGTCAGCCCGGCGTCGTGGCTGCCGATCTCGAAGACCACGTTGCCGTCGGCCTTGATGTAGTCGTTGGCCTTGGTGCCGCGGTGCATCGGGTCGATGTCGACCTCGTAGCGGTGGGTGTAGCTGACATGGCTGGTGTCGATGCTGCCCTCCATCGCCTGCAGCCAGTTGCATTCCTGCAGGCGCTTGGAGACGAACACCTGCTCGGGCGGCAAGGTGCACCACTCCAGATCGGGCGGCGCCGGCCTCTCTTGCGCCGGGCCCATGTAGATCCAGACCATGCCGGCGCGCTCGATCGCCGGGTAGGCCTTGAGCGACATGCGCTCGGCCACCTGCGGCTGGTCCCTGGCCGAGGGCACCTCGACGCAACGGCCGTCGACGTCGAACTTCAGCCCGTGGTAAGCGCAGCGGATGCCGCACTCCTCGTTGCGGCCGAAGTACAGCGAGACGCCGCGGTGCGAGCAGAACTCGTCGATCACGCCCAGGCGCCCGAGCGTGTCGCGAAAGGCCAGCAGACGCTCGCCCAGCAGTTGCACGCGCACGGGCGGCCCGTCCGGCTCGGCGAGTTCGCTGGCCAGCAGCGCCGGCACCCAGTAGCGCCGCAGCAGCGTGCCCATCGGGGTGCCCGGTCCGGTATAGACCAGCAGATCAGCGGCGTCCTTGTCCATCGTGCTCTCGGTGGGTTCGTCTCGGGGCCGGATCGTAGGGCAGTCGGCAGCACTGTCCATCCGGCGCGGCCCGCAGGGGCAGGCTGCGCTCAGCCGGTGTTGCGCAGCCCGGCCGCGATGCCGTTGATCGACAGGTGGATGCCGCGCTTGAGCCGCTCTTCGTCGGGCCCGGCGGCGACGCCGCCCTGTCGGTAGCGCCGCAGCAGTTCGACCTGCAGGTGGTTCAGCGGGTCGAGGTACGGGAAGCGGTGGCCGATGCTGCGCGCCAGCGCCGGGTTGGACTGCAGGCGCCGCGTCTCGCCGGTGATCAGCGACAGCGCACGGTCGGCGCGTTCCCACTCGGCGCGGATGAGGCCGAACAGCTTGCGCCCGAGCTTGCGGTCGGGCACCAGGTCGGCATAACGCTCGGCGATGCGCAGATCGCTCTTGGCCAGCACCATGTCCAGGTTCGACAGCAGCGTGCTGAAGAAGGGCCACTGGCGGTGCATGCGCTGCAGCAGCGCCAGCCGCTGATCGTGCACCGGGCCGGCGGCGCCGAGAAAGCTCTCCACCGCCGAGCCGAAGCCGCACCAGCCCGGAAGCGCGATGCGGCACTGGCCCCAGCTGAAGCTCCAGGGGATGGCGCGCAGGTCCTCGATCGCCTGCGTGGCCTTGCGTGAGGCCGGACGCGAGCCGATGTTCAACCCGGCGATCTCGCGGATCGGCGTGGCGTTGAAGAAGTACTCGGTGAAGCCCGGTGTCTCGTAGACCAGCTTGCGGTAAGCGGCAAAACTGGCTGCGCTGAGCTGGTCGGCCGCGTCCAGGAAAGCCTTGGGCGCGCTCTTGGCAAGGGTCAGCATCGTGGCTTCAAGCGTGGCGGCGACCAGCGTCTCCAGGTTGCGGCGGCCGATCTCGGGGTTGGCGTACTTGCTGCCGATCACCTCGCCCTGTTCGGTCAGGCGGATCTGTCCCTGCACCGTGCCCGGCGGCTGCGCCAGGATGGCCTGGTAGCTGGGCCCGCCGCCGCGCCCCACGGTGCCGCCGCGGCCGTGGAACAGGCGCAGCGTGATGCCGTGTGCGGCGCGCAGCGGTGCGAACAGCGCCGCCAGTGCGGTCTCGGCGCGGTACAGCTCCCAGTGGCTGGTGAAGGTGCCGCCGTCCTTGTTGCTGTCGCTGTAGCCGAGCATCACGTCCTGCTCGGCGCCGCTCGCCACCAGCATCGGCAAGACGCCCGGCAGCGCGTAGAACTCGCGCATGATCGCCTCGGCCTGGCGCAGGTCGCCGATGGTCTCGAACAGTGGCACCACGATCAGGTCGTTGCGCGCGCCCGTGTCGAGCGTGCCCTGCAGCAGACCGGTTTCCTTCTGCAGCAGCAGCACCTCGAGCAGGTCGCTCACCGCCTCGGTGTGGCTGATGATGTAGTGGCGCAGCGCCTCGCGCCCGTAGCGCGCCTGGCCTTCGCGCGCGCCTTCGAACACCGCCAGCTCGCTTTGCGCCAGCGCCGAATACTCGGCACCGCGCACGCGCAGCGGCCGGGCGTCGTTCAGCAGCCGCAGCAGCAGCGCGCGCCGCGCCGCCTCGTCCAGCGCCGAATAGTCGGCCTCCAGACGCGCCGTGCGCAGCAGCTCGGCCAGCACCGCCTCGTGCTTGTCGGAGCTCTGCCGCAGGTCCAGCGTGGCGAGGTGAAAGCCGAACACCTGCACCGCGCGCATCAGCGGCGCCAGCCGCGGGCCGACCAGCGCCTGCGCGTGGTGGCTCTTCAGCGAGGCTTCGATCACCCGCAGATCGGCCAGGAACTCCTGCGCGTCGGCATAGGCGCTTTGCGGGGCCACCGCGTGGCGCAGCGCCTCGGTGCCGGTCAGCGCCTGCAGCGTGGCGGCCAGCCGGGCGTAGATGCCGGTGAGCGCGCGGCGATAGGGCTCGTCGGCGCGGTGTTCGTTGCGGTCGGGCGAGCGCTCGGCCAGCGCCAGCATCTCGGCGCTGACCGGCGCCAGCATCTGCGACATCGACAGCTCTGCGCCAAGGTGGTGCACTTCGGTCAGGTAGTGGCGCAGCGCCACCTCGGCCTGGCGCGACAGCGCCAGCCGCAGCGTCACCGCGTCGACGTTCGGGTTGCCGTCGCGGTCGCCTCCGATCCAGTGGCCCATGCGCAGGAAGCTCGCCACCGGGTGGCCGTGCAGCAGCCGCTCCACGTCGCGGTACAGACGCGGCAACTCACGCAGGAAAGTACTTTGGTAGTAGGACAGCGCGTTCTCGATCTCGTCGGCCACCGTCAGCTTGGTGTGGCGCAGCATGCGGGTCTGCCACAGCTGGGTGATGCGGGCGCGGATCAGCGCCTCGTTGTCGGCGCGTTCGGCCTCGTCGCGCAGGCTGTCGCGGGTTTCGATCAGCTCGGCGATGGCGCGCTCGGCGTCCAGGATGCTTTTGCGCTGCACCTCGGTGGGGTGGGCGGTGAGCACCGGCGAGATGTAGGCCGCCTGCAGCGTGCGCGCGATGTCCGCCGCGCGGTGGTCGGCGCGGTGCAGGCGCTCGAAGGCCAGCGCCAGCGAGCCGTCCTGCAGATCGCCCTTCGCCTGGTGTACGGCGTGGCGGCGCACGTGATGCCGGTCTTCCGCGATGTTGGCCAGATGCGAGAAGTAGCTGAAGGCGCGGATCACGCTGACCATCTGGTCGATCGACAGGTTCTTCAGCAGTCGGTCGAGCATGCGCCCGGCGCTGGCGTCGTCCTTCAGCCGATAGGCCACCGACAGCTGGCGCACGCGCTCCACCAATGCGAAGGCTTCCGCGCCCTCATGCTCGCGGATCACATCGCCCAGGATGCGGCCGAGCAGCCGGATGTCCTCGACCAGCGGTTTGTTCTTCTCGGCAGCGTCGTCGCGGGGGGGTCTGGATCCAGGCCTCTGGCGAGGGCTTGCGGTGGAAGATCGAGGCATCGCAGGGGTCCGATCGGTGAAACCGAGTTACAGATTCTGAATGCAACCTGCGTGCCTGATGCGTGCCTGATGCTTGCCTGATGCTTGCCTGATGCTTGTCTGCCGCGGCGTCAGCCGCTGCACGTCGATAATCTGCCCACCATGAGTGAACCCATCGTCATCGCCACCCGCGAAAGCCGCCTTGCCCTGTGGCAGGCCGAACACGTGCGTGCGCTGCTCGGCCGCGAATGCGGCTTGCACGTCGAGTTGTTGGGCATGACCACACTGGGCGACCAGATCCTCGACGTGGCGCTGTCCAAGATCGGCGGCAAGGGCCTGTTCGTGAAAGAGCTCGAGACCGCGCTCGAAGACGGCCGCGCGCACCTTGCGGTGCACTCGCTGAAAGATGTGCCGATGGAGCTGCCCGCCGGCTTTGCGCTGGCCGCGGTGCTCGAGCGCGAGGACCCGCGCGATGCCTTCGTCAGCCCGCATTTCGCTTCGCTGGATGCGCTGCCTCAGGGCGCGCGCGTCGGCACCTCCAGCCTGCGCCGTGTGGTGCAGTTGCTCGCAGTGCGGCCCGATCTGCAGATCGAGCCCCTGCGCGGCAACCTGGACACGCGTCTGCGCAAGCTCGACGCGGGTGAGTACGACGCCATCGTGCTGGCCGCGGCGGGGCTCAAGCGGCTGGGGCTGGCCGAGCGCATCCGCGACGTCTTCGATCCCGATGTGATGACGCCGGCCGCGGGGCAGGGCGCCCTGGGCATCGAGACGCTCGAGGTTGCCCACACGCTGCGCGGCACGCTCGCCACGCTGGTGCACCGGCCGAGCTGGCTGGCGGTGACGGCCGAGCGTGCGGTGTCGCGCGCGCTGGGCGGCAGTTGTTCGATGCCGCTGGCGGCTTTCGCGCGCTGGCAGGGCGAGTTGCTGCAGATCGATGCCGCGCTGGGCGACGGTGCGGCGCCGAACCGTCCGCTGCTGCGCACCCGGCTGACGCAGGCCGTGGCCGACGACGCGGCCGCGCGCGGCCTGGGCGAACTGGCCGCTGCCAATCTGCGCGCGATGGGTGCCGGCAGCTACCTGCCGGCGCTGAACGGCGCTTCGCCCTGATGCGTCTGGTGCGTCTGGTGCGTCTGGTGCGTCTGGTCGTCACCCGGCCGCGCGCCCAGGCCGAGCACTGGGTGGCGCGGCTGCAGGCGTTGGGTGTCGACGCGGCGGTGCTGCCGCTGATCGACATCGGCCCGCCCGCCGACCCCGCCGCGGTTCAGGCGGCGTGGCTGACGCTGCCGGGCACGGCGCTGGTGGTCTTCGTCAGCCCGAACGCCGCTGAGCGATTCATGGCCGCGCGGCCGCACGGCGTGGTCTGGCCGGCCGGGATACTGGCCGGGGCTACCGGGCCGGGCACGGCGGCGGCCTTGCGCG
>JBBQOR010000215.1:0-5015 GCA_038331055.1 Burkholderiales bacterium | reverse complement strand
GTTGGCACGCAACGCGCGCACGATGCGCTCCTTGTGCAAGGGTGTGAGCTTGGCGAAGACGCTGTGCGCCTCGGCGGCGGCCATCAGCGCCTCATCGCTCAGCGCTTCGACCTGTGAACCCAGCATCACGGCTTCGCTGGCCGGCAGAGGCAATCCAACCTGGCGACAGACCTGCGCCGTCACCAGATCGTTGTCGCCGGTCAGCACCTTGACGGTGATGCCGTGCGCCGCCAGCTGCTTCAAGGCCGGCGCAGCGGATTCCTTCGGCGGGTCGAGAAAGGCGATGTAGCCGATCAGGGTGAGCCCGGTCTCATCGGCCACCGAATACACGGTTTGGCCCGGCGGCAAGGTCTTCACGGCCACCGCCACCACGCGCAGGCCTTCGGCGTTGAGGCCCGCCGTCACCGCCTGCGTGCGCGCCAGCAAGGCCGCGTCCAGCGGCAGTGTCGGCATGACGCGATCCCCGTCCAGGCTGGCATCGATGGGTTCCTGGATGCGCACGTGGGTGCATGCGGCCAGCACTTCTTCTACCGCACCCTTGCAGATCAACTCGTGGTGATGGTCCTGCCCGTCCGCCAGCACGGCCACCACCACGGACATGCGCCGGCGTTCGAAGTCGAAGGGAATCTCGTCGATCTTGCGGTAGGCGTCCTTGAGCTTCAGTTCGGCCGCCACGTCCACGCGCGCCAGCACGGCGCGGTCGAGCAGGTTCTTCAGCCCGGTCTGGTAGCTGCTGTTGATGAAGGCGAAGTTGAGCACCTCATCGGTGTCGTTGCCGTAGGCATCGGCGTGGCGCGCCAGCGCGATCTTGTCCTGCGTCAGCGTGCCGGTCTTGTCGGTGCACAGGATGTCCATCGCGCCGAAGTTCTGGATCGCGTCCAGCCGCTTGACCACCACCTTCTTGCGCGACAGCAGCACGGCCCCCTTGGCCAGCGTGCTGGTGACGATCATCGGCAGCATCTCGGGCGTCAGGCCCACAGCCACCGACAAAGCGAACAGGAAAGCCTGCAGCCAGTCGTCCTTGGTGACGCCGTTGACGACGAAGACGATCGGCACCATCACCGCGGCGAAACGGATCAGCAGCCAGCTGACGCTGTTGACACCGGCCTGGAACGCGTTGGGCGTGGATTCGGTGGCCGTGGCGTGCGCTGCCAGCGTGCCGAAGGCACTTCTGCCCCCGGTGGCCACCACCAGCGCCGTGGCCGTGCCCGAGACGACGTTGGTGCCCATGAACACGAGATTGCGCTGGTCCAGCGCGCCCGCGCCTGATGCCGCACCCACCTCAGCGCCGGCCGCAACGCCCGCGACGAATTTCTCGACGGGCATGGCTTCGCCCGTCATCGCCGACTGGGCGATGAACAGATTGCGTGCGGATAGCAGACGGCAGTCGGCGGGGATCATGTCGCCCGCCGACAACGCCACGATGTCGCCTGCCACCAGATCGCGCAGCGGAATGTCCTGCGGCGCGCCAGCCCCGCGGCGGATCACGGTGGCGGTATTGCTGACCATCGCACGCAGACTCTCGGCAGCGCGGTGCGATCGGCCTTCCTGAACGAAGCGGATGATGGTGCTCAGGGCCACCATGACGCCGATGACCACCGTGGCCTTGGCATCCGCGCTCAGGAAGGACAGCGCGGCCAGAACTGTCAACAGCACGTTGAAGGGATTGAGATAGCAGCGCCAGAGGTGCAGCCACGCCGGCAGCGGCGCCTCGTGCTGGATCTCGTTGGGGCCGTCACGCGCCAGGCGGCGCGCAGCTTCGGTAGCGTCCAGCCCATCGGCGTGCGACTCGAGAAGCGCCACTGCGGCCGCAGGTTCGGCAGCAGATGCGGCAAGAAGACTCTTGCCCGGAGCCTGGGAAGCTTGCGCGGCAGGCGCCGTGGCAGCCGCAGCGCCCGGTGTGCCCGGCAGGGGCCGGCGCTCGAAATGCCACCGCGCATGACGTCGGCGCAGGAAGGTGCTGAAGCCCTGGGTGAGAACCTTGTGCATGCTCGCCCTGACAGGGTCAGGCGTTCAACTCGGTGCGGGCCACGGCGCGGGTGTTGGCATGCGACCTGGGTTGTAGAGCGCTTGGGCGCGCCCGAACGCCGGTCGCTCGGCCCTTACATCATCCTAGCTGCCTGAAGCGCCGCAGACGGTGCGTCAGCGCACGCAGACCAGGCCAGATGCTTAAAACCGTGATGCGTTCTGGGTTTGCCAACGCACAGACCCACTCTCTTGGTGTACCGATAGTCGAAGCTTCCCTGACCGTGACGACATCGACACCATGAAGAAGACGACAGGCGCTTCCTGACAAGGGACCGCCTAGAGCCGCGCCGCACAGAGTCACTTTGCGGCGCAACGGTAACCAATGCAAAAGAGCGAGCCATGGACCTCACCACACACCGCGCACGCATTACCGGACCGGTCTCCTACCGCGCGGGCAGCGGGCGCATGCAGAACATCCCGATCGGGCCGTGCCTGATCGAGAGCATCGGCGGGCCGTCGATCGACATCATCTGGGGTACGCGCGGGCAGAGCTCGGTGGCACTGCCCATCGACGAGATCGAGGAAGCCCAGGCTCATGGGCACTTGGTGCTGTTGGACTGACCGAGCGCGCGCGGCGGCCCGCGGCCGGTGTGATGGTCTCGGTGGCAATCCGCGTCACGATCAACTTGCCGGTGTTGGGGTCGGCGCTTTGATAGGGCAGGTTGTCGGTGTCCTTCGTTGCAGCTGAGTTCGGTGGATCAGGCCGCCAGTGCGGGATAGTCCGTGTAGCCCTTGGCGCCGGGCGTGTAGAAGCTGGCCATGTCCGGAGCGTTCAGCGGAGCGTCCTTGCGCAGGCGCACCACCAGGTCGGGGTTGGCCAGGAAGGGCGCCCGAAAGCGATCAGGTGGTGCGCTTGTCGAGCAAGGCCTGTTCGGCGCTGGCGTGGTCGAAGCCGCCACTCAGGATGAACAGCCCGTCGAAGCCGGCACGCAGCGCAAGCCTGGCCGACGCCACATGCTCCTTGACAGCATGGGCCCCCGCAGCGCTTCAGGAATGCGGCGCGGCGGCGCCAGCCGCCTCGTTCAGCACGGCACGGTGAGCGACAGCCCTGCTGTCATCTCGCGTCGTTGAGCTTCCAGTCGTAGTCCAGAAACCCGATCTCGACCCGCTCGTCGCGGATGCGCTCACGCTCGGCCGGCGCATCGGCCAGCACCTGCGCATAACGGGCCATGAACCCGGGCAGCGAGCGGATGCCGCGGTGGCCGAGGCGGAAGTCCTCGCCGTACCAGTCGAAGATCTTCGAGACCTCGAGCCGCCCGCGCGCGGCATCGAAGCGGTTGCGGCTGCGGTCGCTCATGAAGCGCAGCGTCTGCTCGTCGAGCTGCGCCTCGATCCGGTCGGCGACGAAGGCCTCTTCGCGCAGCGGCGGGCAGCCGATGCTGGCGCAGTTGACGGCGAAGTGGACGCGCGGGTCGTCGTAGCGCCCGCGCTGGCGCAGCATCACGTGTTCGATGTCGTCGAGCGAGACCTTGGCACCCAGCAGCGTGATCCACTTCGGCTTCCAGGGGCTGCTGAACAGGCTGCCGAGGTCCTTGATCGAGTCCAGTTTCGGGTACTTCGTGAGGATCAGCTCGACGGTGAAGGCGTTGTAGGCGTTGATCAGGAACGCCATCTGCTGCGCCCGCGTGAAGGCGCGGAACGACGCGTCGTCGACCACTGAGAGGGCATCCAGCACGCCCTTGAGCGACGCGCGCTCGGCCGCCATCCCGGCATAGCGGACATTCGATGCCTGCCCGCCGCGCAGCGGCATCACGTGCCGCGCGAGCAGCGCCGACCACGCGGCGTAGCGGTGGTCGAAGGGCTCGGCCAGCGCCTGCGGGGCAAAAGCAACGAGCGCGGCCGACAACACGCCGGCCCCGAGACAGTCGCGACGGCGCATCGTCATGTGCGCTCCCAGGTGTGATAACGCTCGACCCACTCGAGCAGACCCTTCGGCGCGTGCGCACGCTTCCACTCGCCTGCGGCGTACTTGTTGGCCTCGGCCAGCGTCGGGTATATGTGGATCGCACCCAGGATCTTGTTCAGGCCCAGGCCCTGCTTCATCGCCAGCACGTACTCGGCGAGCAGGTCGCCGGCATGTTCGCCGACGATGGTCACGCCGAGGATGCGGTCCTTGCCGGGAACGGTCAGCACCTTCACGAAGCCATGTGCCGTGCCGTCGGCGATGGCGCGGTCGAGGTCGTCGATGCCGTACTTCGTGACCTCGACTGCGATGTCCTGCTCTTTCGCTTCGGCCTCGGACAAGCCGACGCGGGCGACCTCGGGGTCGGTGAAGGTGGCCCAGGGGATCACCGAGTAGTCGGCCTTGAAGCGCCGGAAGCGCCCGAACAGCGCGTTCACCGCCGCGTACCAGGCCTGGTGCGCTGCGGTGTGCGTGAACTGGAACGGCCCGGCGACATCGCCCACGGCATAGATGTTCGGATACAGCGTCTGCAGCCAAGCGTTGATCTCGATCGTCTTCTTCGGCGTCAGCGGGATGCCGAGTTCCTCGAGCCCGTAGCCGCTGACGCGCGGGCTGCGGCCGACCGCACACAGCAGCTCGTCGAACTCGACCACGCGCTCGCCGCCCGGGTGCTTGACGATCAGCCGTTTCACGCCGTCCACAGTCTCGCAGCGCATGGCCTGGTGGCCGGTGAGCAGCTCGACGCCGTCGTCACGCAGCGATTGCGCCACCAGTTCGGCCGCGTCGAGGTCCTCGCGCGCCATCACGCGGGGCTGCATCTCGACCTGCGTCACCTGCGAGCCCAGGCGCGCGAAGCTCTGCGCCAGCTCGCAGCCGATGGGCCCGCCGCCAAGCACGACCAGCCGCTTCGGCAGCTTCGTCAGACCCCACACCGTGTCGCTGGTCAGGAAGCCGACGTCCGTCAGCCCGGGGATCGGCGGCACGAAGGGGCTGGCGCCGGCGGCGATGACGATGCTGCGCGTCGTCAACGTCTGCTTCGAGCCGTCGGCCGAGGTCACCTCGACCGTCCAGGGCGAGGTCATCT
>JBBQOR010000214.1:0-5022 GCA_038331055.1 Burkholderiales bacterium | reverse complement strand
GGCGCCACCGGCTGGCCGCGGGCCAGACGCCAGCCGCGTTCGGCCTTGCTGCGCACGTCCAGCCACAGCCCGTGGCGGCGAACCCAGCGCTCGGCGAAGGCCGGCAGGACGGCGGGCAGCCCGCTGATCAGCTCGAACTCGATCTCGCACACCTCGACCGACTGCGCGCCAGCCACGATGCGGCCCTCGTCGAAGGCGATCTCGATCGTCGCGCCGCCGCTGCGCACACGGCGGTGCGTGCGCCGCACCTCGGTGCGAAAGAGCGCGCGCGGCACGGCACCGTCCAGCGCACGCTGCAGCGCCTCGCCGGCGGCCGTTCCGGCGTGCAGAGCCGAGTCGGGCAGTGCAGGCGCGTCGGTTGCATCCAGCGGCACCTCATGTTCGAGGCGCTGCATCACGCCGTCACCGCGGCCCTTGAGCGCCTGCACCCACTGCGTGCCCTCGCGGCGAAGGCGCAGCGCCAGTCCGGCGGCGGCCAGGCGGTCGTCGTCGGTGTCGGCGTACACCGCCTCCATGCGCGTCACCTGCGCGCTGGTGGTCGCCACCGCACGGCGCAGCGCAGCCCGCGCCGCACGCGGCACCTGAAACTTGAGTTCGGTCTCCATCAAGGTCTCGACAGGTGATCAGTTGCGCCCGCCCTGCGACTCGCGCGGGTCGTCGGCGATGCCGGTGGCACTGACCTTGCCGGCGCTGTCGAACGTGACGCTGAACAGCCGCGATTCGTTCTGCGGCTTGAAGCGCCAGTCCCAGACTTCCTCCGTCTTGAGCGGGTAGGGCTTCATCTGCGCCGGCCGGCCGAGCAGCGCGCGCACCTCGAGCTGCCCCATGCCCGGTTGCACCTTGGCGAAGTTGGCCTCGGTCAGCAGTTGGCGCAGGCTGTTCATCTTGCCGTCGGCGCCGATGCCGATGACGAAGTTGGTCCAACCTTCGGGCTGGCGCGGGTACTCCATCAGCTTGCTGCCATCGGCGGCGATGGTCACTGTGGCGGGCTCGCCGAACTGCCGGCGCACCTCGACCTCGGTGGAGACGCCCTCCTCCAGCTTCTCGATGCGCTGCGGGTCGCAGCCCGACAGCGCTGCAACTGACAACGCTGCGAGCAGCAGCGCACGACCGCCGGACAGACGCAATACCCGCATGGCGACACCCCACCGTTAAGATCGGGCACTGATTCTGCCGCGCCGCCATGCCTTTCTTCCGCAAGCCGTACAAGTCCGAGATCACGCACTTCATCGAGACGCTGAAGGCGAACAAGCCGACGCTCGAGGATGAACAGCGTGCCGGCCGGGCGCTGCTATGGGACCGCGCACTCGACCGCGACGCCCAGGCCGAGTGGACGCAGGCCCGCGTGCGGCAGCAGCCCTACGTCTACCAGACGAAGACCGGCGAGTGAGCGGCGAGTGAGCGGCGGGGTGGCGCAGGCCGCCGGGGCGGCGCTGATGCCCGGAGTTCATCCCGAGGTGGTCGATCAGGTGGCCGTCGCGCGGCTGTACGGCGAGCCGCTGTTCACGATGCCGCAAGACCTGTACATCCCGCCGGATGCGCTGGAGGTCTTCCTCGAAGCCTTCGAAGGCCCGCTGGACCTGCTGCTGTACCTGATCCGGCGGCAGAACTTCAACATCCTGGACATCCCGCTGGCCGACGTCACGCGCCAGTACCTCAGCTATGTCGAGCAGATCCGCCGCCACAACCTCGAGCTGGCCAGCGACTACCTGCTGATGGCGGCGATGCTGATCGAGATCAAGAGCCGCATGCTGTTGCCGCCGAAAAAGAGCGCCGACGGCCGCGAGCCCGAAGACCCCCGCGCCGAACTCGTCCGCCGGCTGGTGGAGTACGAGCAGATCAAGCTGGCCGCCGCTCGGCTGGATGCATTGCCTCTGCTCGGCCGCGACTTCCTGCGCGCGCAGGGGGCCATCGAGCAGAGCGGCGCGCCGCGGCTGCCCGAGGTGCACGCCGACGAACTGCGCGCCGCCTGGGTCGACATCCTCGAGCGCGCCACGCTGAACCGGCACCACCACATCAGCCGCGAGCAGCTGTCGGTGCGAGATCACATGAGCCAGGTGCTGCGCCGCCTGCAGGGGCGCCGCTTCCTGGAGTTTCACGAACTCTTCGACACCACGCGGGGCGTGCCCGTGCTGGTGGTGACCTTCATCGCGCTGCTCGAGCTCTCACGCGAGCAACTGCTGGAGGTGACCCAGGCCGAACCCTTCGCGCCGATCTACGTGCGGCTGGCGTACACGCCGAGCTGAGTCCGGGCTCAGCCCGCACTCACCCCATGTGCAGGCCGCCGTTGCAGCTGAAGTCGGCGCCGGTCGTGAAACCCGAGTCGTCGCCGGCCAGCCAGCCGATGATCGAGCCGATCTCCTGCGGCGTGCCCAGGCGCTTGACCGGGATCGTGGCGACGATCTTCTCCAGCACTTCGGGCTTGATCGAGCGGACCATGTCGGTGCCGATGTAGCCCGGGCTGACCGTGTTCACGGTCACGCCCTTGGCCGCCAGCTCTTGCGCGAGCGCCATCGTGAAGCCGTGCATGCCGGCCTTGGCGGCCGAGTAGTTGGTCTGCCCGGCCTGACCCTTCTCGCCGTTGACCGAACTGATCTGGATGATGCGGCCCCAGCCCTTCTCCACCATGCCCGGCACCACCTGCTTGGTGACGTTGAACATGCTGTTCAGGTTGGTGTCGATCACCGCATGCCAGTCTTCCGGCGTCATCTTCAGGAACATGCGGTCGCGCGTGATGCCGGCGTTGTTCACCAGCACGTCGATCGCACCATGCTCTTCACGCGCCTTCGTGAAAGCATCGACGGTGGACTGCCAGTCAGCCACATTGCCGACCGACGCAACGAAGCTGTAGCCCAGCGCCTTCTGCTCGGCGAGCCACTTGGTCAAATCGCGGCTGGGGCCGCAACCGGCGATCACCGTGAAATCACGCAGGTGAAGTTGCTGGCAGATCGAGGTGCCGATGCCCCCCATGCCGCCGGTCACGTAAGCCACTTTCTTTGCCATTTGCTCGCTCCTGTCTGTTCTTGCGCGGTGTTGCCGGCTAGCAGCCTCGGGCCGCACGCGCGCGCGGTCAATCGGGTTCGCCCGGTGGGCACACCCCTAGATTCAACGCTCGACCGTCAGCGCTCGACGGTCAGCGCCACGCCCATGCCGCCGCCGATGCACAAGCTGGCGATACCCTTCTTCGCATCACGCCGGATCATCTCGTGCAGCAGCGTCACCAGGATGCGGCAGCCGCTGGCGCCGATCGGGTGGCCGATGGCGATGGCGCCGCCGTTGACGTTGACCTTGGACAGGTCCCAGCCCATCTCCTGGTGCCCCGCGCAGGCCTGCGCGGCGAAGGCCTCGTTGATCTCCAGCAGGTCCAGATCGGCCGGCTTCCAGCCCGCGCGCTCGAGCGCCTTGCGCGCGGCCGGCACCGGGCCCATGCCCATGTAGGCGGGGTCCACGCCGGCGCTGGCGTAGCTGGCGATGCGCGCCAGCGGCGTCAGGCCGAGCGCCGCCGCCTTGGCCGCGCTCATCACCACCACGCCGGCTGCGCCGTCGTTCAGGCCCGAGGCGTTGCCCGCCGTCACGCTGCCCGTCTTGTCGAAGGCCGGGCGCAGGCCAGCCAGCGCGTCGGCGCTGGTCTTGCGGTTGATGAACTCGTCGGCGGCAAAGACGACCGGGTCGCCCTTTTTCTGCGCGATGGACACCGGCACGATCTCGTCCTTGAAGCGGCCGGCCTCCTGCGCCGCCGCGGCCTTCATCTGGCTGCCCAGCGCCAGCGCGTCCTGTGCCTCGCGCGTGATGCCGTACTTCTTCGCAACGTTCTCGGCCGTGGTGCCCATGTGGTACTGGTTGTACACATCCCACAGGCCCTCGCTGATCATCGAGTCGACCATCTTCCAGTCGCCCATGCGCTGGCCGTCGCGGCTGCCCATCAGCACGTGCGGCGCCAGGCTCATGTTCTCCTGGCCGCCGGCGATGATGATCTCGCTGTCGCCATCGCGGATCGCCTGCGCGGCCAGCATCACGGCCTTCAGTCCGCTGCCGCAGACCTTGTTGATGGTCATCGCCGGCACCGCCTGCGGCAGCCCCGCCTTGATCGACGCCTGTCGCGCCGGGTTCTGCCCGGTGCCCGCCTGCAGCACCTGACCCAGGATCACCTCACCCACCTGGCCGCCTTCGATGCCGGCACGCTCGAGCAGCGCCTTCAGCACGATCGCGCCGAGCTCCGAGGCCGGCGTCTTGGCCAGCGTGCCGCCGAACTTGCCGACGGCGGTGCGGGCGGCGGCGACGATGACGATGTCGGTCATGGGGTTCTCCTTGAGATCGATGGATGGGGGATGAACAGGCAATCAGTCAGGCCTTGGCCTTGACGTAGCGGCCGGGTGCCGGCTCGATGGGCTTGAAGCTGCCGCGGCCCTGGCTCTTCGGCGCCGGCAGCAGCCGGCCGCCGTGCGGCTTGAGCCAGGCGGCCCAGTCGGGCCACCAGCTGCCCGGGTGTTCGGTGGCGCCGTCGAACCACTGCTCGGCGCTGAGCGGCAGCGGGTCGCTGGTCCGCTCGTTGGTCCGCTCGTTGGTCCAGAAGCTGCGCTTGCCCTTGGCCGGCGGGTTGATGACGCCGGCGATGTGGCCGCTGGCGCCCAGCACGAAGCGGCGCTTGCCCTTCAGCAACGGCACCGAGGCATAGGCCGCCATCCACGGCACGATGTGGTCGTCGCGCGAGCCGTAGATGAAAAACGGCGCCTCGATGCGGCCGAGGTCCACCGCCTCGCCGCAAACGCTCAGCCGGCCCGGCTTCATCAAGTCGTTCTGCAGGTAGGTGTGGCGCAGGTACCAGCAGTACATCGGCCCCGGCAAATTGGTGGCGTCGCCGTTCCAGTACAGCAGGTCGAAGGGCGGCGGAGCCTCGCCCTTCAGGTAGTTGGAGACCACGTAGTTCCACACCAGGTCGTTGGGACGCAGGAAGCTGAAGGTGGTGGCCAGCTCCGACCCCTTCAGCAATCCCGGTCCGGCCGCGGCTTCGGCGCCGATGGT
>JBBQOR010000213.1:0-5032 GCA_038331055.1 Burkholderiales bacterium | reverse complement strand
GCAGCGCGGGGTCTTCACCCCAGGGCGCGCGGATCGCGGCGCGTGCCGCAAGCGCCGGCAGCAACTCGGACAACGCCCGCAGGTCCAGGCTGAAGCCTGCTGCCGGGCGGTTGCGTCCGAACACCGCACCCACCTCGTCGTAGCGGCCGCCGCGCACCAGCGCATCGGCGGCGCCGCCGCCGTAGATGCCGAAACGAGGCCCGCTGTAGTATGCGTAGCCGCTCATGTCAGACAGGTCGAAGCCGATGCGCAGCCCGCTGTCGCTCTGGCGCAGCCGTGCGGCCAGCGACTCGAGATCATCCAGCGCGCGCAGCACCATCGGGCGCTGCGGCAGCGTCGCCCGCGCCGCGGCCAGCACCTCTGGGCCACCGTACAGGCCCAGCAGCGCCTGCAGGGCCTCCCGCGTGGCCAGCGGCAGTTCACACGCCAGGCTGGCGACGCCGGCGGCGTCCTTGTTCGACAACGCCTGCACCACGTCTTCGAGCAGGCGGCCATCGAAGGGCACGCCGGCCAGCACGCCGCGCAGCACGCGCGCATCGGCCAGATCAATCACCAGCTCACGCACGCCGGCCAGGCGCAGGCAGTCCAGCGCCAGCTCCTGCACTTCCAGGTCGGCCTCCAGACCCCCATGGCCGAACAGCTCGGCCCCGAACTGCAGCGGTTCGCGCGTGGCGTAGGGGCTCGCCGGCCGCACATGCAGCACCGGCCCGCAGTAGCACAGCCTCGTCACGCCCTCGCGCGCCAGCAGATGGGCATCGATGCGTGCGGCCTGCGCGGTGGTATCGGCGCGCAGGCCGAGCAGCCGGCCACTGAGCTGATCGACGAGCTTGAAGGTGCGCAAGTCGAGCTCGCGTCCGGTACCGCTGAGCAGCGACTCCAGATGCTCCAGCAACGGCGGCATCACCAGCTCATAGCCGTAGGCCGCGGCACGGTCGAGCAGGCGCCTGCGCAGCGTCTCGAGCTGTCGCGCCTGGACCGGCAGCACATCGGCGATGTGCTCGGGCAGCAGCCAAGCAGAGAGCATGCAGGGGTGTCGGCAGTGAAAACGAGAATTGTACGAGCCGGCCTGCTGGCGGCTGAGACGCGCTGCAGCGCCGCGCGGTCTCAGGCCCAGACAAACAGCAGCAGCACGCCCACCAGCATCGAGCACAGCCCGATGAACCGGATCTGCCCGTCGCTCATCTGAGTGGCTCGCTCGAACATGCGGCGCCAGGCACCGGGGCTGAAGAACGGAAGCAAGCCTTCCAGGACCAGCATCAGCGCCAGCGCGCCAAGGACCAGGTCGCCCATGCGCAGGCGGCGGGCGGGTCAACGACGGCTGGATGCCGCCTCGCCGCTGCCGCGCATCGCGCGGAAGAACTCGTTGCCCGGCTCGATGACCATGATGTCGGACTTGTTGCGGAAGCTCGAGCGGTAGGCCTCCAGGCTGCGGTAGAACTGCGCGAACTGCGGGTCGCGGCCGAAGGCATCGGCGTACAGCGCACTGGCCTTGGCGTCACCATCGCCCTTGATCTTCTGCGCGTCGCGGTAGGCCTCGGCAAGGATGACTTCTCGCTGGCGGTCGGCGTCGGCGCGGATCTTCTCGCCATCCGCAGCGCCCAGAGAGCGCAACTCGTTGGCCACCTGCTTGCGCTCTGACTCCATGCGGCGGTAGACCGAGTCGGTGATGTCGGCGACAAAGTCCACACGCTTGATGCGCACGTCGACGATCTCGATACCGAAGGCCTTGGCTTCGTCGGCGAGGCGGGCCTGCACCCCTTGCATGACCAGGTCGCGTTCCTCGGACAACACGCCGTTGACGTTGCGTTTGGTGATTTCCTCGTTGAACGCCGCCTGGATCACGGGCGAAAGACGGGACTCGAGGTTGCGCAGGTCAGTGCCGTTGTTGCGGATGAACTGGCGCGGCTCGGTGATGCGCCACTTGACCAGCCAATCGATGATCAGGCTCTTCTTCTCGGCGGTGAAGATCGGCCGTGTCTCGGGGCTGTCCAGCGTCTGGATGCGCTTGTCCAGGAAGACCACGTTCTGAAACGGCGGCGGCAGCTTGAACTTCAGCCCCGGTTCGATGATGACTTCCTTGATCTCGCCCAGCGCGTAGACCACCGCCACCTGGCGCTGGTCGACAACGAAGAGCGTGGAGGCGAAGAGCATCAGCGCGACCAGCGCGCCAGCAGCAATGAGTCCGATACGGTTCATGGTGGGGGTGACGCCTCAGCGTCCTTCACGGTCACGTCCACGCGCGCCATCGCGCGAGCGGACGTCGGGGCTGGGAACCGATGCGGCACCCGGGTCGGTGGACATCGGCGACGGCACCAGCGCGCTGCCGGCCGCAGCCGGCGGGCCAGCGCTTTGAAGCAGCCGGTCCAGCGGCAAGTAAAGCATGTTCGAGCCAGCGCGGCCGTCGACCATCACCTTGGTGACGTTGCTGTAGACCTGTTGCATGGTCTCGAGGTAGATGCGGTCGCGCGTGACTTGCGGCGCCTTCTGATACTCGGTGAGCACCGAGCGGAAGCGCTGCGCGTCACCCTCGGCCTGTGCCACCACGCGCGAGCGGTAGCCCTCGGCTTCTTCAGACAGCCGCGCGGCCGCGCCCCGCGCCTTGGGGATCACGTCGCTGGCGTAAGCCTGACCTTCGTTCTTGAAGCGGTCACGGTCAGCGCCGGCCTTCACCGCATCGTTGAAGGCCGACACCACGGCATCGGGCACCTGAACGTTCTGCACGTTGACGTTGGCAATCACGATGCCGGCCTTCAGCCGGTCGAGTTGCGCCTGGACCGACTTGCCCAGATCGGATGCCAGCAGGTCACGCTGCTCATAGAGCACCGAGTCCACCTTGCTGCGACCGACGATCTCGCGCACCGCCGACTCGGCCGCCTGCACCACGGCTTCGTCGGGGCTGCGGTTCTCGAACAGATAGGCGCGCGCATCCTTCAGCCGGTACTGCACCGTGAAACGGATGTCGACGATGTTCTCGTCCGTCGTCAACATCGACGAATCACGCAGTCCGGTGGCCTGCACTACCGAGTTGCGGCCCACCTCGACCGAACGCAGCTGCGTCACCGACACCGTCTCGTGCGCCTGGAAGGGGTACGGAAAGCGCCACTGGAAGCCGGCGTCAGTCGTATAGGCGTACTTGCCGAAGGAGCTGACGACCGCCTGCTGGCCTTCCTGGACGATGAAGAAGCCGCTGCCCAACCAGACCAGCGTCACCACGCCGCCGATCAGCCCGATGCCGATGCCGGCGCTTCGCATATCGGGCTGGAACGGCGGCCCACCGCCCGGACGATCCCCGCTGCCGCGCGGGCCGCCAGCGCCGCCCTTGTTGCCGAACAGGCCCGAGAGCTTGCGGTTGAAATCGCGCCAGAGCTCGTCGAGGTCGGGCGGGCCGTCGTTGCGACCGCCGCTGAGGATCAGCGTATCGGCCGCAGCCTGGCGGCGACCAAAGGCGGTTGCGGCCAGCGCACGCACGGCAGCCGCCAGCGCTTGAAGCCGGCCAGGGAAGGATTGGGGCGGGTGATCGCGCATCGTCACGTCAGGCGAAGGTAGTCGGGTGGGATTTAAGGGCCGCTGGCGGCCAGTCCGCAGGCGGATCAGCTGCCAGCGCTGAAATATGGCGCGGGTCTTCGGGTTCCGGTGAATCGTGTGCGGCGAGCCCGCCATCGGCGGCCATCCGGGCCAGCAGCGCGCGCAGCTCGGGCAGGCCCTCGCCGCTCAGCGCACTGACAAACACGCGCGAGCGCTGAACGCCCGGGTGAACCTCGACCACATCGATCGTGGCGCGCGGCTGGCGCGAAGGCTCGAGGCAGTCGCGCTTGTTGAACACCAGCACCTGCGGCACGCCGGCGGCGCCGATCTCTTCGAGCACCCGCTCGACTTCGGCCATCTGCTCGTCGCGCTGCGCGCTGGCGGAGTCAACCACGTGCAGCAGCAGATCGGCATCGGCCGCCTCGCTCAGCGTGGCGCGAAAGGCGTCGACCAGCTTGTGCGGCAGATCGCGGATGAAACCGACGGTGTCGGACAGCGACACCGAGCCGGCATCGTCGCCCAGCCAGAGTGCGCGCGTGGTGGTGTCGAGCGTCGCGAACAGCTGATCGGCGGCGTAAGCGCGCGCCTTGACCAGACCATTGAACAAGGTCGACTTGCCGGCGTTGGTGTAGCCGACCAGCGAGATACGCAGGCCGCCTCGGCGCTCACGTGCCTTGCGCTGCGTGCCGCGCTGGCGCTCGACGCGCACGAGGCGCTCTTTCACAGCCTTGATGCGCACGGCGATCATGCGGCGGTCGAGTTCGATCTGCGCCTCACCCGGGCCACCGCGCGTGCCAATGCCACCGCGTTGTCGCTCGAGGTGGCTCCAACGGCCCACGAGGCGGGTGGCCATGTACTGCAGGCGCGCCAATTCCACCTGCAGCTTGCCTTCGTGGCTTTGCGCGCGCGCGGCGAAGATGTCCAGGATGAGCGCGGTGCGGTCGGCCACCGGGACGCCGATGTGACGCTCAAGATTGCGCTGTTGCGCCGGGCTAAGAGCCTGATCGAAGATGACACCGTGAGCAGCCGTCGCAGCAACCAGTGCCTTGATCTCGTCAGCCTTGCCGCTGCCGATGAACAAGGCCGCGTCAGGAGCACGCCTTTTGGCGGTGACGCGCGCCACTGCCACGTCGCCGGCAGATTGAGCCAGCAAGGCCAGCTCATCCAGGCTCGCGTCGAAATGCGGCGAGCCGTTGATGTCAACGCCAACGAGAACCGCGCGGGTCAGATCGTCGCCGCGTGGCGAAGCGATGGTAGGGGTGGAACTCAAGGTGGGCGTGTGCTTCGCGCCGGAGTTCAGGCCTGCTCGCCCGGTTCGGTGGCGTGGAAATTCACCGCGCGACTGGGCACCACCGTGGAGATGGCATGCTTGTAAACCATCTGCGTGACGGTATTGCGAAGCAGGACGACGTATTGATCGAAGGACTCGATGTGGCCCTGGAGCTTGATGCCATTGACGAGGTAAATCGACACCGGCACATGCTCCTTGCGCAGCAAGTTCAGAAAG
>JBBQOR010000212.1:0-5040 GCA_038331055.1 Burkholderiales bacterium | reverse complement strand
TCATCGTCGGCGCCAGCAACGCGGTCAACCTCACCGACGGGCTGGACGGGCTGGCCATCATGCCGGTGGTGATGGTGGGCTCGGCGCTGGGGGTCTTCGCCTACGTCACCGGCAACTCGGTGTTCAGCCGCTACCTGCTGTTGCCGCACATCCCGGGCGCAGGCGAGCTGTTGATCTTCTGCGCCGCGATGGCCGGCGCCGGGCTGGCCTTCCTGTGGTTCAACGCGCACCCGGCGCAGGTGTTCATGGGCGATGTCGGCGCGCTGGCGCTGGGCGGCGCACTGGGCACCATCGCCGTCATCACGCGGCAGGAGATCGTGCTCGGCATCATGGGCGGCATCTTCGTCGCCGAGGCGCTGTCGGTGATGTTGCAGGTGGGCTGGTTCAAGTACACCCGCCGGCGCTATGGCGTGGGCCGGCGCATCCTGCTGATGGCGCCGCTGCACCATCACTTCGAGAAGATGGGCTGGCCCGAGACGCAGGTGGTGGTGCGCTTCTGGATCGTCACCATGCTGCTGTGCCTGGTCGGCCTGGCCAGCCTGAAGTTGCGATGAACGACGCTGCGATGAACGAAGCTGCGATGAACACGCTGCGCGACACAGAAGTGCTGGTGCTGGGCCTGGGCACTTCGGGCCTGGCGATGGCGCGCTGGTGCGCCGGGCAGGGCGCCCGCGTGCGCGTGTGGGACTCGCGCGCCGAGCCGCCGCTGGCCGCGCAATGGGCTGCCGACGGGCTGCAGGCGCCGGCTGAGCAGGGCGAGCCGCAACTCGGCGCCGCCCAGCGTGTGCTGAAGAGCCCCGGTCTGGCGCCGCACGACGAGCGCATCGCGCCGCTGCTGGCGCACGCGCGCGCCGCCGGGCTGCCGGTGCAGGGTGAGCTGGACCTCTTCACCGAGGCCCTGGCCGGGCTGCGCGCCGAGCGCGGCTACGCGCCCCGGCTGCTGGCCGTGACCGGTACCAACGGCAAGACCACCACCACCGCGCTGACGGCGCTGCTGGTGCAGCGTGCCGGGCGCAGCGCACGCGCCGCCGGCAACATCGGGCCGTCGATGCTGGACGCGCTGACGCAGGCACTGGCAGAAGATGCCCTGCCGCAGGTCTGGGTGCTCGAGCTGTCGAGCTTTCAGCTGCACGACGCCGGCGCTTTCGAGCCCGATGCCGCCGCGTTGCTGAACCTGACGCAGGACCATCTGGACTGGCACGGCACGATGCCCGCCTACGGCGCAGCCAAGGCGCGTGTGTGGGGCCAGCGCGGCCTGCGCGTGGTCAATCGCGACGATGCGACCGTGCGTGCGCTGGCCGCCCCGGCGCCTGCACCAGCGCCTGCGCCTGCGCCCGCGTCGCCCACGGCCAAGGGCCGCGCCAAGGTTGCCGCAATCCGGCCGGCCTTCGAGACGCTCAGCTTCGGCCTCGACGAACCCAGGGCGCCGGGCGACTTCGGCCTGATCAGCGAGCACGGCATGGCCTGGCTGGTGCGCGCGCGGCCGCTCGAGCTGGGCGAGCGCCGGCGCAAGGCCGAGGAGCCCGCGCCGATCCACCTGCAGCGGCTGATGCCCGCCGACGCGCTGCGCCTGCGCGGCCGCCACAACGCGGCCAATGCGCTGGCTGCCCTGGCGCTGGCCACCGCCATCGACTGCCCGCTGGCACCGATGCTGCACGGCCTGCGCGAGTACCGCGGCGAGCCGCACCGCGTGCAGCCGGTGGGCCGCGTCGGCGGCGTCGAGGCCTTCGACGACAGCAAGGGCACCAACGTCGGCGCCACCGTGGCGGCGCTCGAAGGCCTGGGCGCCGACCGCGCCCCGGCGCGGCTGGTGGTGATCCTCGGTGGCGACGGCAAGGGGCAGGACTTCAGCCCCCTGGCCGCGCCGGTGGCACGCCATGTACGCGCCGTGGCCACCATCGGCCGCGACGCCGAAGCCATCGAAGCCGCGCTTGCTGCCGATGCCGGCGCGGCGCAGGTGCCGCGGCAGCGCCACACCAGCCTGCCTGCGGCGGTGGTCTGGTGCTTCGACCAGGCGCTCGATGGTGATGCCGTGCTGCTCAGCCCCGCCTGCGCCAGCCTGGACATGTTCCGCGACTACCGGCAGCGCGCCGAGGTCTTCGTCGATGCGGTGCGCGAGTGCGCTGCGCTGCGTGGCGAGGTGCTGGCGTGATCGCCGCCGCGCTGCAGCGCTGGCGTGCGCAGCGCGACGCGGCGCTGCCGGTGCGCGACGGCGCCGACCTGGCCGGCGAGCGGCCGGCGCGGCTGGCCAACTTCGACCAGACGCTGGTGGCGGTGGTGGTGGCGCTCCTGGCCTTCGGCGTGGTGATGGTCTATTCGGCCTCCATCGCGCTGCCCGACAGCCCGAAGTTCCAGCGCTACTCGCCGACCTTTTTTCTCGGCCGCCACCTGCTGGCCATCGGCATCGGGCTGGTGGTGGCGCTGGCCGTGGTGCAGCTGCCGATCGTCTTCTGGGAGAAGGCGTCGCCGTATGTCTTCGTGCTGGCGATCGTGCTGCTGATCATCGTGCTGGTGCCCTTCATCGGGCGCGTCGTCAACTTCTCGCGCCGCTGGATTCCGCTGGGCTTCATGAACTTCCAGCCGTCGGAGTTCGCCAAGCTGGCGATCGTGATGTATGCCGCCAGCTACATGGTGCGCAAGATGGAGGCGCGCGAGAACTTCGTGCGCGCGGTCTGGCCGATGGCGGTGGCGGTCGCCTTTCTCGGCGCTCTGCTGCTGCGCCAGCCCGACATGGGCGCCTTCATCGTCATTGCCGCCATCGCGATGGGCATCCTGTTCCTGGGCGGCGTCAACGCCAAGATGTTCTTCCTGATCGCGATGGTGGTGGTGGCCACCTTCGCCACCATCATCGCTTTCGACACCTTGCGGCGCGACCGCATCTTTGCCTACCTCGACCCGTGGAACCCGCTGTACGCGCAGGGCAAGGCCTATCAGCTGACGCACTCGTTGATCGCCTTCGGCCGCGGCGAGATCTTCGGCCAGGGGCTGGGCTCGAGCCTGGAGAAGCTGCACTACCTGCCCGAGGCGCACACCGATTTCCTGCTCGCGGTGATCGGCGAGGAGCTGGGCTTCGTCGGTGTGCTGGCGGTCATCGGCGCCTTCTTCTTCCTCACCCGGCGCCTCTTCGTCATCGGCCGCCAGGCGGTGGCACTGGACCGCGTGTTCGCCGGCCTGATGGTGCAAGGCATCGGCGTCTGGTTCGGCCTGCAGGCTTTCATCAACATGGGCGTCAACCTGGGCGTGCTGCCGACCAAGGGGCTGACGCTGCCGCTGATGAGCTATGGCGGCTCGGCGATCCTGATGAATCTGATCGCCCTGGCGCTGGTGCTGCGCGTGGACATCGAGAACCGAAGCCTGATGCGGGGTGGCCGCGCATGAAGCATCTGGTGATCATGGCGGCAGGCACCGGCGGACACATCGTGCCCGGGCTGGCTGTGGCGCGCGAGATGACCGGCCGCGGCTGGAGCGTCAGCTGGCTGGGCACCCGCGCCGGCATGGAGAACCGGCTGGTGCCGGCGGCGGGCATCGCGCTCGACACCATCGGCTTCTCCGGCCTGCGCGGCAAGAACGCGGTCGACACAGCCCTGGGCGGCCTGCGGCTGCTCAAGGCCTTCTGGGACTGCCTGCAGATCCTGCGCCGACGCAGCGCCGACGCGGTGCTGGGCATGGGCGGCTATGTCTGCTTTCCCGGCGGGATGATGGCCTCGCTGCTGGGCAAGCCGCTGCTGCTGGTCAACGCCGATGCAGCGCTGCTGCTGTCCAACAAGGCGCTGCTGCCGGTGGCCGACCGCGTGGCCTTCGGCTTCGACGGCCCGGCGGCGCAGGCCGCAAGGCAGGGCGTGGTCACCGGCAACCCGGTGCGCGCAGAGATCGAGGCGCTGCCCGCGCCGGCCGAGCGCTACGCCGGGCGCGCGGGCCCGCTGCGCCTGCTGGTGGTGGGCGGCAGCCTGGGCGCGCAGGTGCTCAACGAGACGCTGCCGCGGGCGCTGGCGCTGCTGCCGCCTGATGCACGTCCGCAGGTGCTGCACCAGACCGGCGCGGCGCACCTGCACAGCGTGCAGGCCGCCTACGCGGCCGCGGGCGTCGAGGCCACTCTGCTGCCCTTCATCGACGACATGCCGCAGCGGCTGGCCGAGTGCGACCTGATGCTGTGCCGCGCCGGAGCCATCACCGTCAGCGAACTATGCGCGGCCGGCGTGCCGGCGCTGCTGGTGCCGCTGGTCATCCGCACCACGGCGCACCAGCGCGACAACGCGCTGTGGATGGCCGGCCACGGCGCCGCACAGCATCTGCCGCAAACCGGATTGACGCCCGAGCGGCTGGCCCAGGCGCTGCAGGGGCTGGACCGCGAAGCCCTGCTGTCGATGGCCATCCGGGCGCGTTCGCTGGCGCGCCCCAGGGCCGCCGCCCGGGTGGCGGATCTGATCGACAACCTGGCCCGCCCACGTCCATGAAGCACGCCGTCAAGCGCATCCACTTCATCGGCGTCGGCGGCGCCGGCATGAGCGGCATCGCCGAGATCCTGCACAACCTGGGCTATGCCGTCAGCGGCTCGGATCAGGCCGACAGCGCCACCACCCGCCGCCTGGCCGGGCTGGGCATCCGCATCGCCCTCGGCCACGACAGCGCCCACATCACGGGCGCCGATGCAGTGGTCACCTCCAGCGCGGTGAAGGGCGACAACCACGAGGTCATCGCCGCCCGCGCGCGCCGCGTGCCGGTGGTGCCGCGCGCGGTGATGCTGGCCGAGCTGATGCGCCTGAAGCGCGGCATCGCGATCGCCGGCACGCATGGCTTGACGACCTCCAACTCGCTGGTCACCAGCGTGCTGGCCGAGGCCGGGCTGGACCCCACCTTCGTCATCGGCGGCAAGCTGAACAGCGCCGGCGCCAATTCGCGCCTGGGCGCGGGCGACTACATCGTGGTCGAGGCCGACGAGAGCGATGCCTCCTTCCTGAACCTGATGCCGGTGCTCAGCGTGGTCACCAACATCGATGCCGACCACATGGAGACCTACGGCCACGACCTGTCGCGGCTGCG
>JBBQOR010000211.1:0-5041 GCA_038331055.1 Burkholderiales bacterium | reverse complement strand
GGCCTTTGCCGGCGCCCGGGCCCAGGCTTGCAACAGTCGGCCGTCGAGCAGGTAGTGCGTGGCGCCGGCAAAGGCCGCGTCATCGGCGCGGCGCGGGCCCAGCGCGGTGACGGCCGCGTAGTCGGCGTGGTGCGCGAAGAGCAGGCTGCGCTGACCGCGCGCCACACGCTCGGCCAGCGGGGCGGCGTCTTGCGGCGCCGAGAAGATCGCCGCCACGCGCATGTAGTCGAGCACCGACACGGCAGCGGCCAGCATCAACATTGACCCGCCGAGCACCAGCGCCGTGGACGGCCGCGCTGCAGTGGTGACGCGCGGCGTGGACGGCGACGAAGCCAACGCCAGGCCCCAGGCCCAGGCGGTGGGCAGCAGGAAGTAGCTGTACCACAGCGGGTACTCGAGCAGGCTGTGCAGCCCGATCATCAGCACCATCATCAGCGCGGCGCGCGCCCCGGCGTCGGCCGCGCTGCGCCGCACCGCCTGCGCCAGCGCCCAGAGCAGCAGCGCCATCACCGCAGCGGCCAGTGGCAGGCCGAGTTCGGCAGCCAGGTGCAGCGGCAGGTTGTGGGCGTGGTCGAAGAAGGCGGTCGGCCGGCCCGGGAAGGGCGTCAGCGTCCAGGCGAAGTTGAACTCGCCGAAGCCGACACCGGCCCAAGGCTGCGCGCGGATCAGCGCCAGCGTGTTGGCCCAGATGCCGAAGCGGCTGGCCGACAGGTCGGCCTCGGCCAGCCGCTCGGTACCGCCGAAGCGGTGCGCCCCGGCGTCGGCCCAGGCCGCCAGGGCCCACCAGGCCAGCGCATAGAGCAGCGGCGCGGCGAAGAGCAGCCGCCGCGTCGGGCGCAGCAGGCGGCGGTCGGCCAGCCCCCACAGCGCCAGCAGCGCCACCCCGACCACCCCGGTGCGCGAGGCGGTCAGCACGACGGCGAAGATCATCAGCGTGAACAGCGCGGCCGCCGTGCGCGGGCCGATGCGGCGCAGCTCGACCAGCGCGACGACGGCGATCGCGGCCCACAGCAGCAGGCTGCTCAGGTGGTTGGGCTGGCGCAGGTTGCCCACCGCGCGGCCGGGCAGCGTGCTGCGCGCGATCCAGTCACCGTCGACCCACTGCGGCGCGAAGACCTGCAGCGCGCCGATGGCCGCGCAGAGCAGCCCGGCCAGTACCCAGCCGGCGAAGAAGGCCGCGGTCAACGCCGGGCCCGCCCCACGCGCGGCCGCGCCGGCCTGCAGCAGCAAGGCCGCCGCGGCGATCAGGCCCAGCGCCTGCAACGCCAGGCCGGATGGCAGGCTGCCCGGGCCCCAGGACCACAACACCGACAGCGCCAGCAGCGCCAGCGCCGCCAACGGTGCCGCGGTGGGCCGGTACCGGTACCAGCGCATCGACGCGCCCGGCGCGGCCAGCGCCGCCGCGCAGACGAAGGCGCCCCACAGAGCGAGCGCCAGCGCCTGGTTGAGGAAGGTCGACGAGGGCGCGGTGTTCCAGGCCAGCAGCGGCGGCGCCGCGGCTGCGGCCAGCGCCAGCGCCAGGGTGGCCGCTTGCGGGTGCGGCGCGGGCGTGAGGGACAGGGTCGGGGCCAAGGCGGCGCAGGGGGTTGGGCAAGAGGTGGACGGACGATGCTAGCAACCCTGTCAGATCAGGCCCCCGCTAGCGCAATATTGCATATTGATTGTTCGGTAGTCAAAATGCAGGGTCATGACCACGCCCGTGATCGAACGTCATCTGCTGCCGCGCCTGCTCGCGCGGCTCTCGCGGGCGCCGGCCGTGGTGCTGCTGGGCCCGCGCCAGGTCGGCAAGACCACCCTCGCCCAGGCGGTGGCGGCGGCGCACCCGGGCGCACGCATGCTCGACCTCGAGCGCGCTGCGGACCGCGCGGCGCTGGCCCGGCCCGAGCTCTATCTGCCGCCGCTGCGCGGGCGCCTGGTGGTGCTGGACGAGGTACAGCAGATGCCCGAGCTCTTCACGGCGCTGCGCCCGGAAATCGACGCCGCGCGGCACCCCGGCCGTTTCTTGCTGCTCGGTCCGGCCTCGGGCGCGCTGCTGCGCCAGAGCACCGAGTCGCTGGCGGGCCGGGTCGCCTACCTCGAACTGCCGCCGCTGCAGGCGGCCGAACTGCCTGGCTCGCTGCTCGATCTGCAGCGCCTGTGGCTGCGCGGTGGCTTTGCGCCGAGCGCGCTGGCCGCCGACGACGCGGCCTCGTTCGAGTGGCGGCAGGACTTCCTGCAGACCATGCTGCAGCGTGACCTGCCGGCCCTCGGCGTGCGCGTGCCGGCCGAAGCGCTGCGCCGCTTCTGGACCATGCTCGCGCACCTGCAGGGCCAACTCTTCAACGCCTCGCAGCTGGGGCTGGCGCTGGGCGGCGCCTCGCACACCACCACCACACGCTGGCTCGATCTGCTGGTCGATGCGCTGCTGCTGCGCCGGCTGCCGCCGCACCTGCCGAACCTGGGCAAGCGGCTGGTGCGCTCGCCCAAGGTCTACGTGCGCGACAGCGGGCTGCTGCACGCGCTGCTGGGCATCGCCGACGTCAGCGCGCTGCAGGGCCATCCGGTGGCCGGCGCGTCGTGGGAGGGCTTCGTGGTCGAGCAGATCGCCGGCTTGCTGCCGGCCGATGCGCATCTGGCGTTCTACCGCACGGCGGTTGGCGCCGAGATGGACGTCGTCGTCACGCAGCGTGGCCGGGCGATCGGCTTCGAGGTCAGGTTCTCGGCCGCCCCGAAGCCGGCGCGCGGCTTCTGGCAGGCGCTGCAGGACATCGGCGCCGAGCGCGCCTACGTGGTCGCCCCGGTCGAGCAGGGCTGGCCGCTGGCCGAGCATGTGCAGGTGATCGGCGTGGCTGATCTGCCGGCGGTGCTGGCGCGCGAGTTCGGCGCGCCCTGAGCCGGCGGGAAACCCAGTCGAACCGCCTGCCAGCGCCCACTACACTGCCCTTCATCCCGCCACCGACCGCCAGGGCCATGCCGAACATCGCCGCGCCCGCCCGTGTGGCCGTCGTCCACGACTGGCTGGTCGACTACGCCGGCTCAGAACGCGTGCTCGAGCAGATCCTGGCCCTGTACCCGGACGCCACGCTTTACACGCTGATCGACCGCATGCCGGCGCCCGACCGGCAACGATTCCCGAGTACACGCACCGTGACCTCCTTCCTGCAGCGCCTGCCGCGCGTGGAGCGCTGGTTCACGCGCTGCCTGCCGCTGATGCCGCTGGCGGTGCAGCAGTTCGACCTCTCGGGGCATGACCTGGTGATCTCCAGCAGCCACTGCGTGGCCAAGGGCGTGATCGTGCCGCCAGACGCGCTGCACCTGTGCTACTGCCATTCGCCGATGCGCTACGTCTGGGATATGCAGGGCGAGGTGCTGCGCAGCGAGGGGCTGGAGCGCGGCCTCGGCTCGGCGCTGGCGCGGCTGATGTTCCACCGGCTGCGCGCCTGGGACGCCGCCAGCACCAACGGCGTCGACCACATCGCGGCCAACTCGAGCTTCGTGCAGCGGCGCATCCTGAAGGCCTGGCGGCGCGACGCGGCGGTGATCCATCCCCCGGTGAAGTTGCCCATGCCGGCCGTCATGCCGCCGCCGGCACGCCAGCCGGGCCGCTACGTCACCGTCGGCCGGCTGATGGGCTACAAGAACGTGGCGCTGATGCTGCAGGCCTTCCGTCTGCTGCCCGAGCGCGAGCTGTTGGTGGTCGGCAGCGGCCCGCTCGAAGCCCGGCTGCGCCGCCAGGCGCCGACCAACGTGCGCTTTGCCGGCTTCCTGCCCGAAGCCGGGATGCGCGCGGCGCTGGCCGGCGCCACGGCCTTCGTGTTTGCCGCTGTCGAGGACTTCGGCATTGCCCCGCTGGAGGCGCTGGCGGCCGGCACGCCGGTCATCGCCCTGGGCCGCGGCGGCGCGATGGACTACTTGCGCCACGGCGAGAACGCCTGGCTCTTCGATGAGCCCACGCCGCAGGCGTTGGCGCAGGCGGTGCGAGAGTCAGAAACCGGCTGGCCCGAGGATGTGCAGGCGCGCTGCCAGCGCAGCGCAGCCCCGTTCGCCGCCGAGCGCTTCAAGACCGAGTTCGGTGCCTGGGTGCAGGCGCACTGGGAACGATGGCACGGGCAACGATGGCGCTCGCCGATGCCGCCGGCATGACGGCCCTGCGCAGCATCCTGCGCGGCGCGGCGCCCTTGACCGCGCTGGAAGCACTCGGCCTGCTGCTGGCGCTGCTCACGCTGCCCTACCTGATGCGGGTGCTGGGCCCGGCGGACTTCGGCCGCTATGCCTTCGGCGTGGCCGCCGGGGCGGCGCTGGCCGCGCTGGTGGACTACGGCTTCAACCAGTTGGGCCCGCGGCGCGTGGCACAGGCAGCCGAGAGCGAGCGGGCGGCCATCTTCTGGTCGGTGCAGACGGCCAAGCTGGGCCTGGCGGCGCTGGTGCTGCTGCCGGCGGGCGCGCTGGCCTGGCTGCCGGGCCTGCACTCGGTGTATGCCGACGTGATGGGCCCGGCGTTGCTGGCGGTGGCCGGCACGCTGCTGTTCCCGCAGTGGTACCTGCAGGGCCTGCAGCGCTACCGACTGATCGCCGGCAGCCTGGCGCTGGCCCGCTGCGGCTCGGCGCTGGCCACGCTGGCACTGGTGCGCACGCCGCAGGACGCGGCGCTGGCGGTGGGCCTGCAGACGGCCGTCGGCGCCGCCGCGGGCTTGCTGGCGCTGGCCGATGGGGACCATCGGCAATCGATGCGCTTCGTACGGCCTGGCGCAGGCGAGACCCGCCGCTGCCTGCGGCAGGGGCTGCCGCTGTTCCTGTCGACGGCGGCCGTCGCGCTGTACACCACCTGCGTGCCGATCATCCTCGGCCTGCTGACCAGCCCGGCCACGGTGGGCCTGTTCAGCGCCGGCGACAAGCTGCGCGCTGCCGTGCAGATGCTGCTGGCGCCGATCGGCGTGGCCGCCTACCCCGAGCAGAGCCGGCGCATGCTGGCCGACCCCGGCGCTGCGCTGGGCACGGCGCGGCAACTGCTCGCGCTGCAGGTAGCCCTGGGGGTCGCGGCGGCACTGGCCATTGCGCTGCT
>JBBQOR010000210.1:0-5053 GCA_038331055.1 Burkholderiales bacterium | reverse complement strand
TCGCTGGTCCCCGAGCGCGCGGGCAGCGTGCGCATCGGCGCGGCAGGCGTGGTGCAGACGCCGCTCGACACCGGCGACACGACGACGATGTCGGAAAGCCAGGCCTATGCCTCGGCCAGGCCGACCGAAGACCGGCGCGGTTCGATCCGCATCGAAGGCCAGCGCGTGGTCAACGAGGGCCTGATCGAGGCGCCGGGCGGCAAGCTCGAGATCGTGGCGACCGACCCGACGCAGCCCGCCGACAGCCGCATCTACCTTGCGCCCGGCAGCCGCGTCAGTGCGGCGGGCAACTGGTCGGATGTCGACCCGCGCGCCAACCTGCTGAGCTTCAGGATCACGGGCAACGAGCTGAAGGACTCGCCGCTGCAAAAGAGCGGCCCGCTGCGCGGCCAGACCGTCACCGTGGACCTGCGCCAGGGCAGTGCGCTGCTCGATCTGGCGGGCTACCAGGACGGCCGGCAGCGCAGCGTGGCCGAGAAGGCGAGCCTCGGTGGCGAGCTCATCATCAGCTCTGACGGCGCGCTGGTGCAGCGCCCCGGCGCGGTGGTCGATGTCTCGGGCGGCGGCTACCGCTACGGCGCCAGCGTGCTCGGCACCTCGAAGCTCTGGGGCGAGGACGGTCGCATCTACGACATCGCCACCGCGCCGAGGGACATCCGCTACATCGGCTTGCTCGACAGCTTCACCAAGCGCTACACCCGGTGGGGCCAGACGCGCGTGTGGGAGGGCTTGAACCTGCTCGACGCACCGCGCGAGCAAGCCTACGTCGAGGGCCGCGCCGGCGGCACGCTGCAGATCCGCGCCCTGAACGGCCTGGTGCTCGACGGCACGCTCGCTGGCGGGGCCACCCTCGGCGCGCGGCAACTCGCCGCCGCGCCGCGCGGCGCCAGCCTGGTGGTGGACACCATCGACCCGCTGCAGGCGCAGACCTTCGGCGACCTGCTGTTCACTGCCCGCGGTGCCGATACGCTGGGTGCCACCTTCAACGCCGACAGCGTGCTGTCGGCAGCACGCGCGGCGACGCTCGCGATCGGCGCCGATGTGCTCTATCCCGGTGCTGCAGTGGCCGCCGGCGACGCCACGGGCGCACCGTCCCGTTTCGCGCAGGTGGACTTGCGCGTCCCGGGCCAGGTGACGCTGCCGGCCGACGTCAGGCTGGATGCCGGCGTGGGCGCCACGCTGGCCGTGTCGGGCGCGGCGGTGGACATCGCCGGGCGCATCAGCGCGCCGGCAGGCACGGTCAACATCGTCGCCACCGGTGCGCCGAGCAGTCCGCAACGGGGCGTCACGCTGGCCAGCGGTGCAGCGATCTCCACCGCCGGCCTGTGGATCAACAACGCCGGCACGGCGGGCGAGGCTTTCGGGGCGGTGCTGCCGAGCGCGGTCGCGGCTGGCGCCACGGGTGCCGGCAGCGCCATCTCGACCACCAACGGCGGCAGCATCAGCCTGAGCGGCGTCCGCGTGGACCTGCAGCGCAACAGCGTGCTGGACGTGTCGGGTGGCGGCAGCATCGCGCGCAGCCGCCGCGTCACCGGCGGCAGCGGCGGCACACTGTCGATCGGCGCCGATCCGGGCGCCGGACAGACTTCCGACAGCCGCAGCGAGGCCGAGTTGCGCGGATTCGGCCTGGCCCGCGGCGGCAGCTTGAACCTGACCGTCGGCGACTTGCAGGTCGGCCCGCGCAGCGCCGCTGTGGCCGCGCTGCAGGTCGGCGAGGACTGGTTCCGGCAAGGCGGCTTCGAGAGCTTCGCGCTGACCGGCGCACGGGGACTGACGGTGACCGGCGGCACACGCGTCCAGCCGGAGGTGCTCGGCTGGACCGTCGACCCGTTGCTCGCGATCGGCCTGCCGGGCGGCGGCGACCTGCGCAGCATCGTGCAGGCCGCGCTGCCGCCGGCCGAACTGCGCCGCCCTGGCGCAGTGACCCTGCGCACGACCAGCCGCACCGACCCCGCCGCGGTGCTGCGCGTCGAACCCGGCGCCAGCATCACCACCGGGGTCGGCGGCAGCGTTGTGCTGTCGGCCACCGCCGGCGCGCAGATCGACGGCCGTCTGCAGAGCCCGGGCGGACGCATCGTGGTCAGCCTGGAGGGACCGGCAGAGCAGGCGGTCAACGAACTCAGGCTGGGCGGCAGCGCGCAGGTGCTCGCCGATGGCGCCTTCGTCGCCACAGTCAACGACAGCGGGCTGCGTCAGGGAGCGCTCAGCGCCGGTGGCACGGTTTCGCTGACGGCGCGCAACGCCCGCGTGACACTGGAGGAAGGCTCACGCGTGTCGGTTGACGGCATCGCGCGCGTGCTCGATCTGGCGGTCGGCCAGGCAGGACCGGGCCAGCCCACCCAGCCGACGCGGCTCAGTGCGCCTGCCGGCACGGTGCTGGTGACGGCCACCGACGGCGCCGACATCCGCGGCCAGTTCTCCGGCCGCGCGCCCGACCCGGCCACCGCCGGCGGTGCCTTCGCCCTCGAACTGACGCGGCGCGAGGACGGCCTGGTGATCCCCGAAAACACCCGGCGCACACGCGACATCGTGGTCACGCAAGCGCCCGCTGCCGCCGCGCTGCCGGCAGATTCGGCCAGCGGCTTGCTGGGCGTCAACGCGCTGATGGCGGCCGGCTTCGACAAGCTGCGCCTGCAGGCCGAGAACCGCATCGAGTTGCGCGACGGCGCCAAGGTCGAGTTCAACCGCGGGGTTCGGCTAGACACCGCCGAGCTGGCCTTGACCGGCGGCGGCGCCGCCGAGGTGCGCGCGGCGAGCGTGACGCTGGCCAACAGCTTCGGCGAGCGGCCGCTGCAAGGCAGCGCGGCCGACAACGGGCTGGCGTCTGCCGACGTCGCCACGCGCACTGGCAGCGGCAGCCTGCGTGTCGAAGCAAGAACGCTCGACCTGGTGGGCGACCTGACGCTGACCGGCATGGCGCGCAGCATCCTGGCGGCCAGCGACGACCTGCGCCTGAGCGGCCGTGCACAGGGCAACCGGCTAGCCGCCGAAGGTGCGACGCTGGTCGGCAGTCTGGTCAGCGCCGGAGACATCACTCTGCAGGCAGCGCAGGTCACGCCGACCACCCAGGCCCGATTCACGGTGGCGGTCGAGCAGCGCAGCAACGACGGCCAGGCCACCGCCCTGCCCGGCGGTGTGCTCAGCGTGCAGGGCAGCGGCCGCACGCCAGGCGCGGCACTGTCAGCCGGCGGCAGCGTCACGCTGCGCGCCGACCGCATCGTCCAGGGCGGCACCATCACGGCGCCGCTGGGCCAGATCGCGCTCGACGCGGGCAGTTCGATCGAGCTCGTCGCCGGCAGCCTGAGCTCGGTGGCCGCCACCGGCCTGACGCTGCCCTACGGTGGTACCGACGCCGGCGTGCGCTGGGTCTACGGCAGCACCAACGCCAGCCCGGGCTTGAACGACCTGCAGGCCCCGCCGACCAAGCGCATCGCCCTGACAGCGCCTTCGGTGCTGCAGCGCAGCGGTGCGCAGGTCGATCTGGGCGGCGGCGGCGAACTGCTGGCCACCGAGTTCGTGCGCGGCTCCGGCGGCTCGGCCGACGTGCTGCTGCAGCCCAACAGCTTTGCCATCATTCCCGGCGCGCTGCTGACGGCCGCCCCGGTCGATGGCCATATCGCGGCGCTGCAGGACATCGGCAGCGGCCCGCTGACGCAGAGCCCGGACCGGCTCGCCTTCGACAGCCTGCAGATCGGCCCTGGCACCGCTGTGCCGGCGGGCCGCTACGCGCTGCTGCCCGGTCGCTACGCCCTGTTGCCGGGGGCATACCTGGTGCAGATCCAGACCGGCGCGGCCTACAGCCAGATGGCGCCCGGCCAGACGGTGGCGCTGCCCGACGGCCAGACGGTGGCCGCCGGCTACCGGGCTGTCGGCGGCACCCCGGTGCGGGAGTCGCGCAGCGTCGGCGTGATCGTTCGCCCGGGCAGCGAAGCACGCAACGAATCCGACTACAACCTCGTCAACGCCGACTTCTTTGCACGACTGGCCGAACAGGAGCGGCGCACCAGCCCCAGTCTGCCGCGCGACGCCGGCGCGCTGGCGATCGATGCCGCGACGGCACTGCAACTCGACGGAGGCTTCGGCACTGCCCCGGGCAGCACCGCCGGGCGCCTGGCCCAGGTGGACATCAGCAGCGACAAGCTGGCCATCGTCGCCCGCCGCGGCCAGCCGGGCGTCCCGGCGTCCTTCGTGCAGCTCGAGGCCGCGAGCCTGGCCCGGTTGCAAGGCAGTGTGCTGCTGGGCGGCACGCGCATCAGCGAAGAGGCGGGCGCGCAGCGCATCGCCACCCGCGCCAGCGAGCTGCTGGTGGCGAACTCGGCCGCGCAGCCGCTGACGCTGCCCGAGTTGATGCTGGTGGCTGGCGATCGCATCACGGTCCAGGCCGGCAGTGAGCTCAGCGGCCAGGGCCCGGGCGCCGCCACGCCCAGCGTGTTGCGCACCGATGCCAGCGGCGCGCTGGTGCGCATCGCCGGGGCCGGCGCGGTGCCGGTTAACCGCGGCAGCGCGCCCGACAGCCGCAGCGGCAGCATCGAGATCGAGGCCGGCGCCACCCTCAGGGCCGGCGGCGCGCTGGTTCTCGATGCCACCCGCAGCACCCGCTCGGCCGGCAATCTGCTGTTCGCCGACGGCGCCAGCGCCGCGCTGGCCGCGGGCAGCATGACCCTGGGCGACACCACGATCGCGACCAGCGGCCTGACGCTGACCAACGCCCAGTTGACCGAGCTGGCCCGGCTGAGCACGCTCGAGCTGAAGAGCTACAGCCGCATCGATCTGCTGGCGGGTGTGCAGGTCGGCAGCGCGGGGCTCGAGAGTCTGACGCTGGATGCGCCGCTGTTGCAGGGCCTGGGTGCGGGTGCGGGTGCGGGTGCCACGGCCAGGATCGCCGCAGGCGAAGTGGTGCTCAAGAACACCAGCGGCGGCAGCACCCCGGCGGGGGGGGGGGCCGGGCGCCCGCAGGGGGGCGCCGGGCGCCCCGGGCGGGCCGGGGGCGCCCCCGCCCACACCGGGGACGCCACCCGGGGGGGGGCCGCCCGCCGCGCCCACGAAAGGAAGA
>JBBQOR010000209.1:0-5085 GCA_038331055.1 Burkholderiales bacterium | reverse complement strand
ATCGCTCACCGCCTCGGCTTCGGCGTCGCTGCTGCCGAAGCCGGCGACGAACACCCGCATCGCCTGGCGCAAGGCGGGCAACGCGATCAGGTGGGTGCCTGTGCTCATCATGTCGTCCTCAACCGCTCAGCGGCACTCCGGGATCGGCGTGGGCAGCGGCTGGCCGGCAAAGCAAGCCTGCAGATTGGCAAAGGCCAGATCTGCCATTGCCTGCCGCGTGGCGGTGGTGGCGCTGCCGATGTGCGGCACCAGCACCACGTTGGGCAGCGCCATCAGGCGCGCCGGCACGCGCGGCTCGTCCTCGAAGACATCCAGCGCGGCGCCGCCGATGACGCCGTCTTCCAGCGCCTGCACCAGCGCCGCCTCGTCGACCACCGAGCCGCGCGCCACGTTCACCAGGATGCCCTTCTTGCCCAGCGCCCGCAGCACCTCGGCGTTGACCATGTGCCGCGTACCCGCGCCGCCCGGCGTGATCAGGACCAGAAAGTCGCTCTGCTCGGCCAGCGCCAGCACCTCAGGCACGAAGCGCCAGGGCACCGCGACGCGCGGGCTGCGCGCGGTGTAGGCGATGGCCATGCCGAAGGCCGCGGCGCGTGTGGCAATCGCCTGGCCGATGCGCCCCATGCCGACGATGCCCAGCCGCGCGCCCGACATCTTGCGCTGCAGCGGCATCGGCCCGCGCGCGGCCCAGGCACCTTCGCGCACATAACGGTCGGCCGCCGGCAGCTGGCGCGCAGCGCACAGCATCAGGCCGAGGGCCAGATCGGCCACGTCGTCGTTGAGCACGTCGGGCGTGTGCGTGACGACGATGCCGCGCGCCTTGGCCGCAGCCACGTCGACGCCGTCGTAGCCCACACCCATCACCGAGATCAGCTCGAGCGCGGGCAGCTGCCCGATCAGCGCCGCATCGACGCGCGAATCACCGCCGGCGGCCACGGCGCGGATGCGCGATGCGGCGGCGGCAAAGGCTACCGGGTCGGTCTCGTGCAGACGGTCGTGGAACTCGAAGGCGCGTTCCAGCTGCGCGGTGAGCAAGGGCGACAGCTTGGCTGCGGCAAGGACCGGAATTCTGGACACGGGATGCGGCTCCTGAGACGAGGAAGTGGGGGCTAGGGTGACTACGGTGAGGCGCCGCAATCGTCATACCATAGTATCGAACGCTGCCCTACCGGCCAAGCGGCGCAACCCCGATCCGCGGCCAGGCCCAGCACCCTTGCCCTCCGCCCATGACCGACAAAGCCCGCAAGAAGCCGCACGAGTTGCGCAGCCAGCAATGGTTCGGCCGCCAGGACCGCGACGGCTTTTCCTACCGCAGCTGGGTCAAGGGCAAGGGCATCCCGCACGACCAGTTCGACGGCCGCCCGGTGATCGGCATCTGCAACACCTTCAGCGAGCTGACGCCCTGCAACAGCCACTTCCGCACACTGGCCGAGCAGGTGAAGATCGGCGTGCATGAAGCGGGCGGCTTCCCGCTCGAGTTTCCGGTGATGTCGCTCGGCGAGACGCTGCTGCGGCCCACAGCGATGCTCTACCGCAACCTGGCCAGCATGGATGTCGAGGAAAGCATCCGCGGCAACCCGTTGGACGGCGTGGTGCTGCTGTTCGGCTGCGACAAGACCACGCCCAGCCTGCTGATGGGCGCCAGCAGCGTCGACCTCCCGACCATCGGCGTGAGCGGCGGGCCGATGCTCAGCGGCAAGTGGCGCGGGCACGACCTCGGCTCGGGCACCGGTGTATGGCAAATGAGCGAGCAGGTGCGCGCCGGCACCCTGAAGCTGGCCGATTTCTTCGAGGCCGAGAGTTGCATGCACCGCAGCCACGGGCACTGCATGACGATGGGCACCGCCAGCACGATGGCCAGCATGGTCGAGGCGCTGGGCGTGGGCCTGCCCGGCAACGCCGCCTACCCTGCCGTAGACGGGCGGCGCAACGTGATCGCGCGCAACGCCGGCCGGCGCATCGTCGACATGGTTCATGAAGACCTGATGCTGTCGAAGATCCTCACGCGTGAGGCCTTCGAGAACGCGGTGCGCACGCTGGCCGCCATCGGCGGCAGCACCAACGCCGTGATCCACCTGATCGCTATCGCGCGGCGCATCGGCGTGCCGCTGACGGTGGACGACTTCGACCACCTGGCCAGCACCATGCCGTGCCTCGTGAACATGCAGCCCAGCGGCCAATACCTGATGGAAGACTTCTGCTATGCCGGCGGGCTGCCGGCCGTGCTGCGCGAGATCTCCAGCCTGCTGCACCTGGACGCGATCACGGCCAACGGCCTGACGATCGGCGAGAACATCGCAGACGCCCCCAACTACAACCCCGAGGTCATCAAGACCCTCGCCGAGCCCTTCAAGGCCAACGCGGGCATCGCCGTGCTGCGCGGCAACCTGGCGCCGCGCGGTGCGGTCATCAAACCCAGCGCGGCCACGCCCGCGCTGATGGTGCATACCGGGCGTGCGGTGGTGTTCGAGGACAGCGACGACTTCCATGCCCGCATCGACGACGAGGCATTGGACGTCGACGAGCACTGCATCCTGGTACTGAAGAACTGCGGCCCCAAGGGCTACCCCGGCATGGCCGAGGTGGGCAACATGCCGCTGCCGCCGAAAGTGCTGCGCAAGGGCATCACCGACATGGTGCGCATCAGCGACGCGCGCATGAGCGGCACCGCCTACGGCACCGTGGTGCTGCACACCGTGCCCGAAGCTGCCGCCGGTGGCCCGCTGGCATTGGTCGCCAACGGCGACCTGATCACGCTGGACGTGCCGGCGCGCAAGCTGCACCTGCATGTCGACGACGATGAACTCGCGCGCCGCCGCGCGCTGTGGAGCCCGCCCGTGCCGCCGCTGCAAAGCGGCTACTGGAAGCTCTACATCGACCATGTCAACCAGGCCGACGAAGGCGCCGACCTGGACTTCCTGGTCGGCAAACGCGGCGCCTTCGTGCCCAAGGACAACCACTGATGGCCGCCGGCATTGCACTCGTCACCGGCGCCGGCTCGGGTATCGGCCGCGGCTGCGCGCAAGCTCTGCTGGCCGAGGGCTGGCAGGTGGTCTTTCTCGGTCGTCGCGAGCCCCCGTTGAAAGACGCCATCGCCAGCGCGGGTGAACAGGCCGCGCAGGGGCTGGCGCTGCCTTGCGATGTCAGCGACGCCGCGGCGGTGGACGCCGCCTTCGACCAGCTGCGCCAGCGTTACGGCCGGCTCGACCTGCTGTTCAACAACGCCGGCGTCTCGCTGCCCAACCAGTTGCCCGGCGACCTCGCCATCGCCGACTGGAAACGCGCCGTCGACATCAACCTGCACGGCGCCTACCACTGCCTGGCGGCGGCCTTCCGCCTGATGCGCACGCAGCAGCCGATGGGCGGGCGCATCATCAACAACGGCTCGATCTCGGCGCATTCGCCGCGGCCGGGCAGCATCGCCTACACGGCCACCAAGCATGCGATCAGTGGGCTGACGCGCGCCGCCTCGCTCGACGGCCGGCCTTTCGATATCGCGGTCGGGCAGATCGACATCGGCAACGTGGCGAGCGACATGACCGAGAAGATGATGGCCGGCGTGGCGCAGGCCGATGGCAGCATCCGGCCGGAACCGCGCATGGAAATGCAGGCGGTGGTCGACACCTTCATGGCGATGGCCCGCCTGCCGCTCAGCGCCAACATGCTGTTCACCACCGTCATGGCCACCCGCATGCCCTACGTCGGCCGCGGCTGAAGGAGACTCACTTGGCACAGATCGGATTCATCGGCGCCAGCGGCCTGATGGGGCATGGCATGGCCAAGCACCTTCTGGCCAAGGGCCACGCGCTCACGCTCACCGTGCATCGCAACCGCGACCGTGTGGCCGACTTGCTGGCAGCCGGCGCGCGCGAAGCCGCCACCGCGGCCGACATGGCGCGTGACAGCGAGGTGGTCTTCCTCTGCGTCACCGGCTCACCGCAGGTCGAGGCCGCATTCACGGGCGCCCACGGCCTGCTGGCCGGCGCCCGGCCCGGCCTGATGGTGGTGGACTGCTCGACCAGCGAGCCCGATTCCACGGCCCGCCTGCGCGCGCTGGCCGCTGAGGCCGGCGTGGTGCTGATCGACGCGCCGCTGGCGCGCACGCCCATCGAGGCCGAAGCCGGGCGGCTGAACATGATGGTCGGCGCCGAGGCGGCGGACTTCGAACGCGCGCTGCCGCTGCTGCGCTGCTTTGCCGAGAACGTCTTCCATGTCGGTGGCCCGGGCGCCGGGCACATCGTCAAGCTGCTCAACAACTTCATCGCCCAGGCCATCTGCACCGCCAGCGCCGAGGCCTTTGCGGTCGGCCAGCGCGCCGGCATCGACCCGCTCAAGCTGGTCGAGGTGGTCAGCGCCGGCGCCGTCAACAACGGCCTGTTCCAGGCGATGGCCAAGACGCTGACGGGCGACCTGGGCGGGCTGAAGTTCGAGCTCGACAACGCGCGCAAGGACATCCGCTACTACACCCATCTGGCCGAGGGCCTGGCGATCCCCACCGTCGTCGGCGAGGCCGTACACCAGGCGCTGACGCTGGCCAGTGCGCTCGGCCACGGGCGCAAGTTCGTACCCTCGCTGGTCGAGGCACAGGAACAACTCACCGGCGCGCGGCTGGTGCCGCGCTGAAGCGCTCAGCCCACCATCATCCAGGGAGACTCGATCGATGAGCAACCGACTTGCCGGCAAGACCGCCTTCGTCACCGCCGCCGGCCAGGGCATCGGCCGCGCCACGGCACTGGCCTTCGCCCGCGCGGGCGCGACGGTGGTGGCCACAGACCTCGCGGCCGATCTGTTGGGCGCGCTGCAGGCCGACGCCGCCGCCGCGGGCTTGTCGTTGAGCACGCAGACGCTGGACGTGCTCGACCCCGCCGCCATCCAGGCCGCGGCGGCGCAGCACCCGGGCGTGAACGTGCTCTTCAATGCCGCCGGCTTCGTGCATGCCGGCAGCGTGCTCGACTGCACCGAGGACGAATGGGCCTTCGCCTTCGACCTCAACGTGCGCTCGATGTTTCGCACCATCAAGGCCTTCGTGCCTGCCATGCTGGCCGCCGGCGGCGGCTCGGTCATCAACGTCGCCTCGGCCGCCAG
>JBBQOR010000208.1:0-5102 GCA_038331055.1 Burkholderiales bacterium | reverse complement strand
GGCGGCCGGTGCCGGCGCAGCCTTTCGTCGCCGCGTACGGGCCGCGGCTTGGGCTGCTGCTGGTGGGCGTGCTCGGTCTGGGCTGGGCGCTGGCCGGATGGCTGCCGCGGGTAGCAGCCGGCGGCGCACCGCCCTTCGGCGCCACGCCTCCGCAAGCCACGCGCTGGCGCTGGCGGCGCTTCTGGCCGCTGGCCTTGCTGCCTGCGGCGGCCACGCCGCTGCTGCTGTTCAAGCTGCCGAGCGGGCTGATGCCGGTCGAGCTGATGCCGATCCTGCTGGGCGATTACCTGGTGCTGCACTTCTTGCTCTACGGCCTGCTGACGGCGGCTGCGCTGTGGTGGCGCGGCGGCGCCTGGCTGCCGCCGGTGCGCCTTGCCGCACTGCTGGGCTCGACACTGCTGGTGGCCGCTTTCGGCCTGCTGGCGGTGGGTCTGCCGGGCAACGCCTTCGTCTTCAACCTCAGCCCGCCGCCGGTTCGCCTGGGCGTGATCGCGGTGCTGGCGGTGGGAACGATCGTCTGGTTCATCGCCGACGAAGCGCTGACGCGCAGCCCGCACGCGCCGCCGATGGCCTACTTCGCCACCAAGCTGTGCTTTCTGCTCTCGCTGGTGGGGGCGATCGCGCTCAATCCTGGGCGGCTGTTCTTCCTCGCCCTGATCGTGCCGGCGATCCTGCTGCTGTTCATCGTCTACGGGTTGTTCAGCCGCTGGGTCTGGCGCCGCACCGCGCATCCCCTGGTGGCCGCGCTGGCCAACGGACTGGTGTTCGCCTGGTTCATGGCGCTGGCCTTTCCGCTGGTGGCCTGAAAGTTCGATGCTGCTGGCAGCTTCGTAATCTGGGCGCCGCGTGGCCGACCAATGGACGACGCCAACTCGTCCCCGCGCCATGACCACACCGACCGCCGGCCCAAACAGTGCGCTTCGACCCGAACTTCGCAGCGACAGCCGTTACCGGGCGCGGCTGGCGTCTTGCCCGTCCGACATCGCGGCTGCGCAGGCACTGCGTTTTCAGGTCTTCAACGTCGAACTCAACGAGGGCCTCGTGCAGGCCTACGACAGCGGCCTGGACGCTGACCCGTTCGACACGGTTTGCACGCACCTGATCGTCGATGACGACCTGTCGGGCACCGTTGTCGGCACCTACCGCATGCAGACCGCTATGGGCGATTCCAGTCAGCGGATGAATGTGAAGCGAAAGCCCTTCAGGGCTTTCCAGGGGCGGTCTGCCGTGACCACCGTCACGTTGCCGAGCTGCCGGGCCAGCGCCAGGCAGCAGCGGTCGGCGAGAGACAGACCCAGTGTGCGCGTTGTCGGCCTCAGCAGGGCCGCGACGGCCGCGATCCCTTCGTCGACCGGGTGCACCTTCAAGCCCAGCGAATGCCAGGCCAGTTGCGCAGTGGCCTCGTCCAGGCCGCGGTCGATCAGCTTGGTCAACACCTCGGCGTAGTTCACGCTGGCTACCACGCCGTCGCGGGCCTCGAGCTGTTCGCTGACGACATCGCCACCGGGTTCCTGGCCCAGCACCGCCAACAGCGCCGAGGCGTCGAAGACCCTCATTCGCGGGCGGCTTCATCCCGCCGCTCGCGGATCAACTCGTCCACCATGCTGATCCCCGGGCGTTTGTTGTGCTGGGCGACCAGCGCCTGCGCCCGCCGGATCGATGCGCGCACAGACGTCAGCACCAACTGGTCGCCGGTGTCGAGCCACATCACCACGTCGCCGATGCCGATGCCGTGTTTTTCCCGCAGCTCGGCCGGTATGACAACCCGGCCGCCGTCCGACACCTTGGCAGTATTCATGGCAGATCAATCGCAGAATGACACAGGCAACATTCTACGGCTGAGCGGCCCCGGATGCACCCCTTGCGGCGGCTGCACCTGGCGCGGCGCGAGCGGGTTCAGCCCGGGATCCAAAGCGAACGCCTCACTGCCGCGCAGCCTCTCTCGAGCCGAGCACGTCGACCGCCTGTCCCGTCACCGTCAACAGGCGCAGCGCCCTGTCGCTGGCGTTCGCGTCTAGCGTCTTGTGCACGCTGGCCGCCCGCCTTTGCATGGTGCGAGGCGTGATGCCGAGCCATCGAAAGGAAACGAAGGGCGCCTGCGGGTGCTCGAGACCGCCGCCGGCGCGCAGCACGGCGGGGCTGACCCTGGTTCTGCAGCCGGCTCACGATGAGCTTGCGGGGCCTTGGTGTCTGGCTGTTGCCAAGAGCAGGGCAGCCTGCCGATCTCGGCACCGCGAGCCGTCACACAGCGTGGGCCTGTGCGGCGCCCCGCCTTTCAGAACACCGACCACCCTGCCCGCCGCGACAGGCTCTCGAGCGCCATCGCGCCTACCAGCGAATTGCCGGCCTCGTTGAGCCCTGGCGCCCAGACCGCGATGGATGCCTTGCGCGGCGCGATCGCCAGGATGCCGCCGCCCACGCCGCTCTTGCCCGGCAGGCCGACGCGGAAGGCGAAGTCGCCCGAGGCGTCGTAGTGGCCGCAGGTCATCATCAAGGCGTTGATGCGACGCGCGGCTTGCGCGTCGACGACTCGGTGGCCGGTCAGGGGATCGATGCCGCCGTGCGCCAGGAACAGGCCGGCGCGCGCCAACTGAACGCAGTTCATGCGCAGCGCGCATTGGTTGAAGTAGGTCTCCAGCACGTCGCCTACCGGGTGCTTCAGGTTGCCGAAGGCGCGGATGAAGTTGGCCAGGCTGGCGTTGCGATAGCCGGTGTCGGCCTCTGACTGCGCCACTTCACGGTCGACCGCGATGTCGCCGTCGTCAGCCAGTTCACGCAGGTAGGCCAGGATCTCGGCCACCGCCACCTGCGGCGGGCGGCCGGCCAGGATGGCGTCGGTGACGACCAGTGCACCGGCATTGATGACGGGGTTGCGCGGGATGCCCTGCTCACGCTCGAGCTGCACGATCGAGTTGAACGGCGAGCCCGAGGGCTCGCGACCCACGCGCCGCCACAGGGCGTCACCCACGCGCCCCAGCGCCAGGGTCAGCGTGAACACCTTCGACACACTCTGGATCGAGAAGCCCTGCGCGCAGTCGCCCACTGAGGCGCTCTCGCCCGAGCAGGTGTTCAGGGCGAGCCCGAACTGACGCGGGTCCACACGCGCCAGCGCGGGAATGTAGTCGGCCACGCGCCCGCTGCCGAACCGGGCCTGGATGTCCTGTTGGACGTCTCGCAGCAGTTCGTTCAAAGGTGCTGATGGCGTCATGCGTGGGTATGGTTTCTAATGCCGGGGCGGCCACGGCGACCAAGCACTTCGCGTCTGGCGTGGTGCCCCAGTCCGTCAGTGCGGCCGCGGAGGAAACCAATGACCTACTGTCTCGGCATTCTGCTGCCTGCGGGGCTGGTGCTGGCCTCTGATTCACGCTCGAACGCCGGCGTGGACCAGGTGGCACTCGTCAAGAAGCTCGCGCTGTTCGAAGTGCCTGGTCAGCGTGTGATTGCCGTGCTGTCGGCCGGCAACCTGGCCACCACCCAGGCCGTGGTGACGTCGCTGCGCGAATCTGCCGGCAGCGGCAACCTCGGGCACGACATCCACACCGCACGCTCGATGTTCGACGTCGCCCGGATGCTGGGCGACCGTTTGCGCGAGGTCATTGCGCGCGACGGCGCCTACGTGCAGCCCTTCGGTGACCCCCACGGCAGTTTCCTCGTCGGCGGCCAGATCGCAGGCGAGCCGCCAAGGCTGTTCATCATCTACTCGGCCGGCAACTTCGTCGAAGCCTCGGACCGCTCGCGCTTCCTGCAGCTGGGCGAAACCAAGTACGGCAAGCCTATCCTGGACCGGGCGCTAGGCAACAACAGCACGCTGGATGAAGCGGCCAAGCTGTCGCTGCTGTCCTTCGACGCCACGATGCGCAGCAACCTCTCGGTGGCCGCACCGATCGACCTGCTGCGTTACGCCACCGACAGTTTCTCGGCGCGCAACTTCGCCACGTTGGAAGGTGACGACGCCTACTGGATGTCGCTGCGGGCGATCTACGCCGACGGCCTGTCCCGCCTGGTGGCGCAGATTCCACCGCCGCCGCAGTGGGGCTGATGCGCAGGCCTTGCAACGACATTCATGCCCCACGCAACCGAGCGGACGACACCTTGCACAAGACGGCCATTGCCCACTACGAGCAGCTCGCTGACCGACAACCCGTGCACGCGCTGGTGGCTGAGGTCGACCTCGTCATCGTACGTTTCGACCAGGCCGTGAGCGTGCAATGCGGCCGCTGCATGCACCGCGGCGCGCTAATCCGTCGTTCGCGATGTTTGCGAAGCAGTGCGATGGCCATGGCGTGAAGGTCTCCACCGTGGAACAGCTTGACCAGGCTTTGGCCACGGCTTTGGCCGTGCGCGGCCCTGCGCTGGTGGAGGTGATGACGGACGCAGAGCTGGTCTGACCCCGCACAGCTTTTTGACGCGGAGGAGTGCCCCGCGGCAAGACGGGCCAGCGGGTCAGACGGCCGGCAGGACGCGCCCCGCCGCCTTGCCGAAGCCGATGCGGGCGGCGCCCGGTGCGGTACCGGTTGCGGCGCAATAGGCGCGCAGCGTCAGCTCGTCGCCGTCTTCGAGGAAACTGCGCGTTTCTCCGCTGGCCAGCGTCAGCGGCTGCTTGCCCGCGGCGCTGAGCTCGATCATCGAGCCGCCCTGGCCCTCGCCGGGGCCGGACTGTGTGCCGCTGCCCAGCAAGTCGCCGGGCTGCAGGTTGCAGCCGCCGGCGCTGTGATGTGCCAGCAGTTGCGCCACGGTCCAGTAGGCGTCGGCGAAGTTGCTCTGCATCAGACGCTGGGCGGGCTGGCCGCGCTCGCGCATCGTGGCGCTCTGCAGCCAGGCCTCGAGCACGATGTCGATGGCGCCCGCGGCACGGTTGGCCGCGCTGTCCAGGTAGGGCAGCGGCTGCGGGTCGCCGGCCGGCCGCGTGAAGGGACGGCGGAAAGGCGCCAGCGCCTCTTGCGTCACCACCCAGGGCGACAGCGTGCTGGAGAAGTTCTTCGACAGGAAGGGCCCCAGCGGCTGGTACTCCCAGGGCTGCACGTCGCGCGCCGACCAGTCGTTGAGCAGCACCAGGCCGAACCAGTCGGCCTCGGCCTCGTCCATCGTCTTGCGCGTGACCA